>CAYRFY010000113.1:0-6333 GCA_964423635.1 uncultured Armatimonadia bacterium
TTGCCCTTTTTCGCCATGGAGTGCAGGAGCGCTCCTTGCTTTGGTGGACGGCCGCCGTCCCCGATGCCCTCTGGCCGACTAGGGCAGGGTCATGATCAGCGGCCCGTCCTTACTCACGATCACCGTATGCTCGAAGTGCGCCGAAGGTTCACCGTCGGCGGTGCGAATCGTCCAGCCGTCACGGTCCAGAGCCGTCTGGTAGGTGCCCCGGTTCACCATGGGCTCGATCGCCAGTGCGTGCCCCGGCCGCAGGCGAAGCAGGTACTCCGGGAACTGCCCCTCCTCGAAGAAGTTCGGCACCTGTGGCGGCTCGTGCATCGACCGCCCAATCCCGTGACCCACCAAGTCCCGCACCACCGAGTATCCACGGCTCTCCGCATATCCCTGCACGGCCCTGCTCACATCACCAAGCAGCCCGCCCACCTGTGCCGCCGCGATGCCCCGCCGCAACGCCTCCTGGGTGGCCTCAAGCAGCTCTTGCCGCTCCCCACTGATGTCCCCGATCGCCAGCGTCCTTGCCGCATCACCGTGGTAGCCGTTGAGCTCCACACCCACGTCCACACCCAGCACCTGGCCCTCGCAAAGCACCATTTCGGCGCTGGGAATCCCGTGCACGATCACGTCATCCGGGGCCACGCAGATCGCCGCCGGGTACCCGTGATACCCCTTGAAACTCGGGACCCCACCCGCCTTGCGGATGATGCTCTCAGCCAATTCGTTGAGGTCCGCCGTATTCACGCCGGGCGCGGCCGCCTCCCCCATCGCCTGCAGCACCTGGCCCACTACCCGCCCGGCCTCGCGCATCAACTCGATCTCTTTGCCCGACTTGCGTGCCACATCCGGGATCCGTGCGCCACGCCTCATCAGTCAAGGCCCCGCTCGGCCAGGGCCGCACTCACGCGCTCATTCACGTCTTCAATGCTCCCCACCGCCGACACTCTCACCAGGCTGCCCTTCTGGCCGTAATAGTCGATCAGTGGTGCCGTCTGTGCCTTGTAGACCTCCAACCGCTGTCGAATGGCCTCCGCCTGGTCGTCGGACCGCTGGTAGATCTCCCCGCCACAGCCCTCCGCCGGGCACCGGTCCCCGACATCCACCCCGTCCCGGCTGATGTGGTAGATCGCCCCACACTTGCGGCACATCCGCCGCCCCGACAGGCGCTTGATCAGCTCCTCGTCGGCGACCTCCATGTTCACCACCGTCGCCGCCTCCAGCCCGATCTGAGCGATGGCTCCGTCCAGCGCCTCCGCCTGCGGAATGGTGCGAGGGAACCCGTCCAGAAGGAACCCGGCGGCGCAATCGCTCTCCGACAAACGCTCTCGGACGATGCCGATCACCAGCTCGTCAGGAACCAGCTTGCCCGCGTCCATATACTCCTTGGCCTTCAGGCCCAGTTCCGTCCCTTTGGCCACGGCGGCCCGCAGCATGTCACCCGTGGAGATATGCGGGACCGCGAACTTGTCCACCAGAAACGCGGCCTGGGTGCCCTTCCCCGCGCCGGGAGGGCCAAGCAGGATTAGGTTGCGAGACATCGTTCACTCCATTTCGCCGCGGCTCAGCCGCAGCCGTCCGTAGGTCAAGCTCCCCGACTCGACGCCCCTCTACCCGCTCTCCCCAATGCCGTCCCTCATCACGCACCCAACCCGTCCTCCGCCACAGCCCGTCCGCCGTCCCTCATTTCCCGCCTAACCCGCCGTCCGTAGGTCGGGCTTTCCAGCCCGACTCCTCCGCCCCCACATCCCCCTCCGAAGTCAGCGAGGCGGGCTTTCCAGCCCGCCACCGCCGCTTCCCGGGAGCACCGGCTCGATTACGACAGGAACCCCTTGTAATGCCGCATCAATAGCTGCGCCTCGATCTGCTGCATCGTGTCCAGAGCAACACCGACCACAATCAGCAGCGAGGTGCCACCCACCAGTCCGAAGGTCGTGACCTGGGTGATGTCGCCCACATAATACTGCATGATGGCGATGATCCCCAGGAACAGCGCGCCGGCCAGGGTGATCCGGTAGAGGATCTTGTCCAGATAGTCCCTGGTCCGCTCACCCGGACGAATGCCGGGAATCGCCCCACCGTTCTTCTGCAGATTCTCGGCGATCTGCTCCGGGTTGAAGGTAACCGCGGTGTAGAAGTACGTGAACAAGATGACCAGAGCGAAGTACAACAGCGATGCGAACCCATTGCCGCCCGGGGTCGTAAACTCTACGACAGAGAACACCGCTCTGTCAATGGCTGCCTTCTCGATACCCAGCTTCGCCAGGGCGCTGACGATGCCCGGCCCCGCCATGAACTGCGCGATGGTGGCCGGAAACAGCGCGATGGAGATGGCGAAGATGATCGGGATCACGCCGGCCTGGTTCACCCGCAGCGGCAGATAGCTGCTCTGCCCGCCGTACACCTTGTTGCCCTTCACGCGTTTGGTGTACTGGATCGGGATCTTCCGCTGCGCCTGCTGTACCTTGACGATACCGTAGATGGTCCCGATGAAGATCAGCACCAAGAGGCCGATGTTGGCGATGTTGATCTGCCCGCTCTGCCACAGGATCGCGGTCTGCACGATCTCCTGGGGCATGCTGGTCATGATGCCCACGAAGATGATCAACGAGACGCCCTGACCGATGCCGCGCTCGGTGATCATGTCCCCCAGCCACATGAGGAAGGCCGTGCCCGCCGTCATCATGATCACGTCATAGACGATGACATCGATGCCGCCGATGAACGCCCCGCCGCTGCGGAACCACGAGATCATGCCCACCGCCTGGAAGACCGCCAGCACCATGGTGAGGTACTTGGTCCAGGCGTTGATCTTCTTCTGGCCGTACTCGCCCTCTTTCTGCAGCTCCTCCAGCGACGGAACCGCCATCACCAGGAGCTGGAAGATAATCGAGGCGTTGATGTACGGCATGATGCCAAGGGCCAAGACCGAAAAGCGCCTGAGCGAGCCGCCGGCGAAGGTGTCCAGGATGTCTCCCAGACCGAACCCGCCGCCGCTGAACAGCTTGTTGAGCGCCTCCTTGTCGATGCCGGGCAGCGGCACATGGGCGCAGCCGACATACACGGCGAACATCCACATCACAAACATGATGCGCTTGCGTACGTCGGGCAGCCTCAGCGCCTGGGCCAGCGATGCGAGGCGTTCCTTCATCCTTCGATCACCTCAGCGGTGCCGCCGGCCTCTTCGATCTTCCGGCGCGCCGATGCACTGAACGCATGCGCCCTGACGTGGACGGCCCGACTCAGCTCCCCGTCGCCCAGGATCTTCAACCCCGCCCCGAGCTTCTTGACGATCCGCTCGCGACACAGCATCTCGGGCTCCACGACCGTCCCGGCCTCGAACCGCTCCAGGTCGCCCACGTTCATGACGGCGAATTCCTTGCGGAAAATCCCGATGTTGTGGGACTTATTGCTCAGCCCGCGCAGCTTCGGAAGCTGCATGTGCCGGGGGTTCTGACCGCCCTGGAAGCCGCGGGCCACCTTGGACCGCGCGTGCTGTCCCTTCTGCCCGCGGCCGGCGGTCTTCCCGGTACCCGAGGCATGACCGCGCCCCACTCGCTTGCGGGTCTTGCGACCCCTCGCGCTCGGATGGAGGGTAGATAGTTCCATGGCAATGCTCCTATTCCCAAAGCACCCCGGGTGTCCCCGGAACCATGCTTAGTTCGCGGGCTCGACGGTCACCAGATGCTCGACTTTGCGGATCATCCCGCAGATGACTGCGGTCTTGTCGTGCACCCGGGTGGTCATCCGCTTGCGCAGGCCCAGCGCCCGCAGGGTGCGGCGCTGCGGCTCCGTGCAGCCCACCTGGCTGCCGGTGAATGTTACCTTGATCTTCTCGTTGGCCATCGCGGGCATCCTCTCGTCCCTTGGTGGATAGTCTGCCTAGAACTCCAGGCCGGCCTCGCGAGCCCCTTCGGCCACCGCGCGCACTCGACCGTGGTACGGCCAACCCGCCCGGTCGAACACCACGCGGCTGATGCCCTTCTCCGCGGCCCTCTTGCCCACCGCCAGGCCCACCAGCTTCGCCGCCGCCACATTCCCCTTGTGCCCCTCGGGCACAAGGCCGCTCTCACGAGTCGAGGCCGCCGCAAGCGTCACCCCGGCCTCATCGTCGATCACCTGTGCGTACATGTGGTTCAGCGTCTTGGTCACACACAGCCGCGGGCGCTCGGGTGTCCCGGAGATCTTCCGGCGACCCCGGAGCTGCCGCCGCCGCCGAGCGGGTGTCTCTCTGTTTGTTGCCTTCACGATGCACACCTCTTGGGGCCGCTCGCCTCGCAGACGTCGCAGCCCGGCTAATCTCAAAGCAGCCAACCGGCCAACCGCCCCCACCGGGTCGGGCACCCACAGCCCCGCCTAAGCGCCCACCTTGGCCGACTTGCTGGCCTTCCGCCGCACGCGCTCGCCCTGATAGCGAATCCCCTTGCCCTTGTACGGCTCCACCGGCCGAATCTTCCGGATGTTGGCCGCCATCTGCCCCACGGCCTGCTTGTCGGCACCCTTCACCACCACGACCTGCCCCTGGTTGCCCTCCACGCCGATCTCCACCCCCGCCAGCGGCTCCACGAACACGTCGTGTGAGTACCCCACTCGCAGGCGCAGGCGCTTGCCGTCCAACTCCGCGCGGTAGCCCACGCCCTCGATCTGCAGCCGCCGCGTGAACCCCTCCGTCACCCCGGTCACCATATTAGCCACCAGGGCCCGGGACAGCCCGTGCAATGCACGGACCTCCTTGGTCTCCTTCGCCCGCTGCAGCAGGGCGGTGCTGCCGTCCACCTCGAGGCTAATCGAGGCGGGCAGCCGATGCGAAAGCTCTCCCTGAGGGCCCTTGACCTTCACAAGGCCGTCTCCCTCAACGGTCAGCTTCGTGCCCTTCGGTATTTCGATTGGCGCTTGGCCTATTCGCGACATCCGCGGTCTCTCCCAACTCAAGACGCTCTCGCAGCGCCCGTGTTTGAAAGGCTACCACACATACCCCAGCACTTCGCCTCCGACCCCACGCTTGCGGGCCTCCTTCGCCGTCATCACGCCCTGGCTGGTGGAGACTATCGCGATGCCGAGGCCGCCGACCACCCGGGGCAAGTCGTCCCGCCGCGCATACACGCGACGACCCGGCTTGCTCACTCGCTTCAGCCCCGAGATGATGGGCTCACGGTGCTCGTCGTACTTCAGGCGGATGCGAAGATCGCGTCCCTGTCCCACAAGCTGGAAGCCACGGATGTAGCCCTCCTCATGCAGGATCTTGGCGATCTCCAACTTGATCTTCGAAACCGGAACCCGCACGTTTGTATGCTTCGCCTTCGCCGCGTTGCGGATTCGCGTGAGCATGTCGGCGATCGGATCGGTCACTGCAGCCATGCCTGTTCCTCCCGCTGGGTCCTCCGTCGGGCGAGCGTCCACGACCGCTCTGGCAGCCCGAGGATAGGACGACCTGGCCGTACCAGGCCCTGAGATACGACTACCAACTGGACTTCCTGATCCCGGGGATATTGCCCGCCAGGGCATTCTCCCTAAAGCAGATGCGGCAGAGCCCGAATTTGCGCATGTAGCCTCTCGAGCGGCCGCAGAGGGCGCAGCGGGTGTACTCCCTGACCCGGAACTTCTGAGGTCTCTTCTGCTTGGCGATCCACGATTTCTTCGCCACGATATGCTTCCTCCTGTGCCCCTGACATCGGAAAACGACGGGTGCTACTATTCTCAGCGGCTCTCCGTGCGCTGGAACGGCAGGCCCAGGCCCTCCAGCAGCGCCGTGCCCTCTTCATCGGTCCGAGCACTCGTGACGATCGTGATGTCCATGCCCCTCTGCGTCTTCATGTCGTCGTAGGAAAGCTCGGGAAACACCAGCAAGTCCGTCATGCCCAAACTGTAGTTGCCGCGACCGTCGAAAGCGTTGCGCTTAAGACCACGGAAGTCTCGGATACGCGGCAGAGCCACCGAAAACAGCCGGTCGACGAACTCCCACGCCCGCGCTCCGCGCAAAGTAGCCGCGCAACCCACAGTCATCCCGGCCCGCACCCCGAAAGACGCCACCGACTTCCGAGCCTTGCGAATCGCCGGCCGCTGCCCCACCACGATGGACATGATCCGCACCGCATCGTCCATCGCCTGGCCCGCGTCCGGACCGCTACGGGCGTCCGAGACGCCCATGTTCACGCATACCTTCTCGATCGTCGGAGCCTGATGCAGATTCTCGTAACCAAAACGCTCCATCAGGCTCGGTCGAAGCTCCGTCTCGTATCGCTCTTTCAGTCGCGGCTTGTCCGCCATTGCTGTTCGCCTTCGCTTTCACTGGCCGCGTCAGGTGCGACGTTCGCGCCGTCACCCGCGGCTCGCTGGAACTCT
>CAYRFY010000113.1:6433-15314 GCA_964423635.1 uncultured Armatimonadia bacterium
CACTATCCGCCAACGGCGCCAACTTCCCGCCGTCACCCGCGGCTCGCTGGAACTCTCACTATCCGCCAACGGCGCCAACTTCCCGCCGTCACCCGCGGCTCGCTGGAACTCGCCCTAATCGTCTATGGCCCTCTGGCACTTCTTGCAGTAGCGTGCCCGCCGCCCGTCCTTGCGCTGGATCGCCACCCGAGTCGGCGCATCACACGACGGACATACCAGCATCACATTCGAAATGTGCAGCGGGCCCGGTGTCTCGATGATCCCGCCCTGCCGCACCTTCTGAGACTGACGAACCGCCTTCTTGATCATGTTCACGCCGTCCACGATCACGCGGTCCTCACCCGGTACCACCGAGATCACCTTGCCCCGTCGCATGTGACCCTTCGTCGACCGGTCCTTACCCGCCACCACGATGACCTCATCCCCCGTCCTGATCTTCATCTTGCTCGATGCCATCGCTAACTCTCTCCCGCCGAGGTATTACCGACCTTCCGCCTGCAGGCCCGGGCCCACTACGGCCCCGACCTACACCACTTCCTCGGCCAGTGAAACGATCTTCATGTACTGTCGCTCGCGAAGCTCCCGGGCCACCGGCCCGAACACCCGCGTGCACCGCGGATTCTGGCTGTCATCGATGATGACCACCGCGTTGTCGTCGAATCTGATCTCCGTGCCGTCGCCCCGCCGGTACGGCTGCTTGCACCGCACGATCACCGCCCTCAGCACCGAACCCTTCGCAATCGGGCTCTGCGGAGTGACCTGCTTGGCCGAGCATACAATCTCATCGCCCAACGTGCCGTACACCGACCGGCCACGACCCGCGATGCGAATGCAGCCCACCTCCTGCACTCCCGAATTGTCAGCGACCTTCAGACGCGTCATATGCTGGATCATGGCACTTGCCTCGCAAATCTGCCTCAAGCTCGGACCGGGCTATTCCTCGTCCTCGGCGTCCTGCTTCCGGCGCGCGATGATGGCGTCCTGCAACTGCGCCGGCACCTCTTCGTAGTGCGCCAACTCCATGCTGTAGCTGGCTCGGCCCTGAGACATCGACGTGAGGTCCGAGGAATACGTGGCCATCTCGCCAAGAGGCACGAGAGCCCGGACTACCTGCATCCCCCCACCGATCTGCTCCGTCCCCTGCACCCGCCCCCGCCGCCCGCTCAGGTCGCTCATCACGTCACCCATGATGTCGTCCGGACAGGTCACCTCACACAGCACCACCGGCTCCAGCAAAGTCGGGCTCGCCTCCGCCATCGCCTTCCTCATCCCGATCTGCGCCGCCAGACGAAACGCCAGGTCCGACGAGTCCACCGGGTGCGAGCTACCGTCGTCCAGCGTCACCCGCACGTCCACGATCGGGTACCTCGCCAACGGACCCGCGGCCATCGCGTCCATGACGCCCTTCTCCACCGCCGGGATGAAGTTCGTCGGTACCGAACCGCCCGAGACGGCATTCACGAACTCGTGACCCGTCGCTCTCTCCAGCGGCTCCAGACGCAGCCAGACGTCGCCGAACTGTCCCCGCCCACCGGTCTGCTTCTTGTGCCGGCCCTGGACCCGCACGCTCTTGCGAGCCGTCTCACGGTACGGAATCTCAGGCGCACCCAGTACCACACTCACCTTGAACTTCCGCTGCAACTGGTCCTTGATGATCTGCAGATGCAGCGGCCCCATGCCCCGAGCAATCAGCTCGCCGGTCTCCGCCGTGCGCTCGTACTTGAAGCCCACGTCCTCCTCACCAATCTGCGCCAGCGCCCCCGAAAGCTTGTCCTCATCCGCCCGGGCCTCGGCCTCCATCGCCGCCGAGTGCATCCCCTCCGGCAAAGCCGGCATCTCAAAGGCCACCGGGTTCCGCGCTTCGCACAGCGTGTCGCCGGTGATGGTGGCCTCCAGCTTGGCGATACACGCCATGTCGCCCGCCACCACAGTCTCCACGTCCGAGGTCTCCTTGCCCACGATCAGTGTCAACCCCGACAGGCGCTCCTTCTGACCTGTCCGCGCGTTGATCACCTGAGAATCGCGGGCCAGCGTGCCCGAAATGACTCGCACCAGCGACAGCCGCCCCACGAAGGGGTCGCGCATCGTCTTGAAGGTCACCGCCGCAATCGGCCCGTCCGCGGCCGCGGGCAGCTCCACCTCGTCCTCCGTCCCCGGCCGACGGCCCTTCCACGCCGGACGCTCCCCGGGAGACGGCACAAGCGCCGTCACCGTGTTGAGAAACGCCACCGCACCGGTCTGGCTCGTGCCCGCGCCGCACAGCACCGGCACGATCGTCCCCGCCGCGAACGCCCTGGCCAGACCCTCCGCCAGCTCCGCCTCGCTGAGCGTGTCGTTCTCGAAGAACTTCTCCATCAGGGCCTCGTCGGTCCCGGCGATCTCCTCGATCAGCGCCTCCCTCGCCGCCTGAGCCTCCTCCGCCATCTCCGCCGGCACGTCCTGCTCCTTGGCCTCCCGGCCCGAGCCGATGACGGCCTTCATCGACAGCAGGTCCACCACGCCCGTGAAACTCGCTTCCGCGCCAATCGGCATCTGCAGCGCCACCGGCGTACAGCCCGGAAGACTGTCGCTCAGGCTGCCCAAGACCTTCTCGAAGCTCGAGTGTTCCTTGTCCAGCTTATTGATGAAGGCGATCACCGGCACGCCCTGATCGCCCGCCGCCTGGAATACCTTGCGCGACTGCACCTCCACACCCGCCACACCATCCAGCACCAGGATCGCCGCGTCCGAGACCCACAGACAGGGCACGACCTCCGAGTAGAACTCCGCATAGCCGGGAGTGTCGATGATGTTGATCTTGAAGCCCTTGTGCTCCACGAAGGCCAATGCGGGCGAGATGGACAGCTTGCGCTCGACCTCCTCCTCCACGAAGTCCAGCGTGGCCGTTCCGGCGTCCACCGAACCCAGCCGCCCAATCTTGCCGGTGTAAAACAACAGTCCCTCGGCCAAAGTCGTCTTGCCCGAACTCCGATGTCCCACCAGCGCAATGTTGCGAATCTTCTCGGTTCCGAAATTGCTCACGCGGCTACCTCCCGCAGACAGGGCTCACAGTCATGTGGCGGCTGGCGCTACTTGGCTCCGGCTACTTGGCCCGGGCCAGAATCTCCACCACGCGCCAGGACTTCTCCTTGCTGATCGGGCGACACGACTGGATCACTACGGTGTCGCCCTCCCGGCACTCATTGGCCTCGTCGTGCGCCTTGTGCCGGGTGGTGCGCCTCATGACCCGCCCATACACCGGATGCCGAGTGAGTGTCTCTACCCCGACCACGATCGTCTTGTCCATCTTGCTGCTCAGTACCACGCCCTCACGGCGCGCAATGACTTTGGCTGCCTTCTCGGTCATCGCTGGCGGGCCCCCTCTTTCTCAATCCCAAGTTCGCGCTGCCGCAGGATCGTGTTGATCCGGGCTATCGCCTTGCGGTACTTGCGTACCCGCTTGGGGTCGTCGATCTGACCGGAGGCCAGTCGGAACCGAAGGTTGAACAGGCTCTCGGTGATGTGCGCCTTACGCTGCTCGATCTCGGCGTCGGTGGACTCCCGCAACTGAGTGAGAAAGTCGGAGGTTGTCTTGGCATTGTCCGGCATCCTATTCATCCTCCCTCGCTGCGATCTTCGTGCCGATCGGAAGCTTGTGACTGGCCTTGCGCAGGGCCTCCCGAGCCACCTCCGGCGGCACGCCGCCGATCTCGAACATGATCCGACCCGGCTTGACGACCGCTACCCAGAACGCCGGGGCACCCTTCCCCTTGCCCATACGGGTCTCCGGCGGCGTCTCCGTCACCGGCTTGTCCGGGAAGATCCGGATCCAAACCTTGCCCCCGCGATGGGCGGTGCGGGTGATGGCAACACGCGCGGCCTCGATCTGTCGGCTGCTGATCCATCCGGGCTCAGTGGCCATCAGGCCGTAGTCGCCCTGGTTCAGCTCGCAGCCCTGATACGCCATGCCGCGCATCCGGCCGCGATGGTGCTTGCGGTGCTTCTGTCGCTTCGGCATCAACATTTAGCTGCCATCCCCTTCGTCGAAGGATCCGAAGTCAATCACCGAATCCTGGGGGTCACCAAACACTTCTTCGGCCTCCGGCTGAGCAGGCTCCGCAGCCGGTTCCGCGGCCGGAGCAGCAGGCTCAGCGGCCGGAGCAGCAGGCTCAGCGGCCGGAGCCGCGGGCTCGGCGGCCGGAGCAGCAGGCTCGGCGGCCGGAGCAGCAGGCTCAGCGGCCGGAGCCGCGGGCTCGGCGGCCGGTTCCACGGCCGGAGCCGCAGCAGCCGGGCTCTCAGCGGCCACGGGTGCCTCGGCGGCCGCGGCCGCCTCAGTGCCCGCCGCCGGAGCCTCTGTGCCCTCTACAGCCTCCGCGGGCGCCTCTACCGCCGCCTCCTCCGGCTCTCCGGTGTACAACTGGTCCGGCTTGATCTTCTTCGGGGGCAGGATGTCTCCCTTATAGATCCAAACCTTAACCCCGATGTGCCCGTACCCCGTGGCCGCCTCGGCGAAGCCGTAGTCGATGTCGGCGCGCAGGGTGTGCAGCGGCACTCGGCCCTCAGGACCCATGGACTCGGTGCGCGCGATCTCCGCGCCCTGCAGCCGCCCGCTGATCGTGCACCGAATACCCTTGGCCCCCAGCTTGATCGCCCTCTCCATCGCCTGGCGAATCGCCCGGCGATACGACACGCGCCGCTCAATCTGGCGGGCAATGCTCTGGGCGGTGAGTGTTGCGTCCACGTCGGGGTTCTTGGTCTCCTCCACGTTGACGCGCACACGCTGGCCACAGATGGCCTCGAGCTGCCGGCGCAAGACCTCCACATCTCGTCCGCCACGCCCGATCACGATGCCGGGCTTGGCCGTCTCCACCGTCACCGTCACGGTGTCCGCGGCGCGCTCCACCCGTACGCTGGAGATCCCGGCGTTGGCCTGACGCTCCTCGATGTGCCGGCGGATCTTCAGGTCGCCGAGCAGGCTCTCGCGATACCGACGGCCCTCTGCAAACCAGGTGCTGCGAGGCTCACGGATGATCCCCAGTCTGAAGCCGTACGGATGAACCTTCTGTCCCATGCGGGTCACTCCCTGCCGTTCTGACGCCCTAAATGGCTAGTTGTCGGCCCCGTCGCTCAGGATCACCGTCACATGACACGTGGGCTTGCGGATCCGGTCCGCCCGGCCCCGGGCCCGAGGCAGAAGCCGCGGAATCGAGAAGCCGCCATCCACGAAGGTCCTGGCGATCGTCAAGTCCTCGGCGTCCAAGTCGTGGTTGTTCTCTGCGTTGGCCACCGCCGAATCCAGGGCCTTGAGCACCACCCCGGCGGCCGGACTGCTCTGCACGCGCAGAATCGCCCGCGCCTCATCGATGCCCTTGCCCCGGATCAGGTCCACGTACCGCCGCACCTTCCGCGGCCCTGTCCGCACCCACTTGGCTACTGCTCTGACTTCCATGTTCCTCAGAACTCCTTCACACAGGCCGTGGCCCGATTCCCCACTAGCGGCCCGCGCTGGTGGTCCGCTCGCTCCGGGACGGTCGCATGCCCCGGTAGGTGCGTGTCGGGGCAAACTCCCCCAGCTTGTGTCCCACCATGTTCTCCGTCACATACACAGGCACGTGCTTGCGGCCGTCGTGCACCGCGATCGTGTGCCCCACCATATCCGGGAAGATCGTGGACCTGCGCGACCACGTCCGGATGATCTTCTTCTCCCCAGTCTTGTTGAGACCCTCGATCTTCTCCAGCAGCTTAGCGCAGCAGTACGGCGCCTTCTTCATCGATCGGGACATCTTCAGGCCCTCCGGTCTTTGATCCCACCCAAGTCAATCCGCCCTACTTGGACCCACGCCGCCGAACGATGTGCTTGTTCGACCACTTCTTGCGCTTGCGGGTCTTGGCCCCCAGCGTCTTCCAGCCCCACGGGCTGCGCGGACTGTCCATCCCGATCGGCGCCTTCCCCTCGCCACCACCGTGCGGGTGGTCCACAGGGTTCATCACCGAGCCCCGAACCGTCGGACGCACGCCACGCCACCGGGCACGACCGGCCTTCGAATCGCGGATGTTGATGTGGTCCAGATTCCCTACTCGTCCCACCGTCGCCCGACACTGAATCGATACCAGCCGCATCTCACCTGACGGCAGCCGGATGTGGGCGTAATTGCCCTCCTTGGCCACCACCTGGATCTCCGCCCCCGCGCTGCGACCCAACTGACCGCCCTTCTCCGGCGTCAGCTCCACATTGTGCACCACCGTACCCACCGGGATGTTGGCGATCGGCAGCGCATTGCCCAGACGAGGACCCGCCCCAGGTCCCGACAACACCTGGTCACCCTTCTTCAGCCCCAAAGGAGCCAGGATGTACCGCTTCTCCCCGTCCGCATAGTGCAGGAGCGCGATGTGCGCCGACCGACCCGGATCGTACTCCAAAGCCGCCACCTTCGCCGGAACCCCGTCCTTGTTCCGCTTGAAGTCGATCAGGCGAATCTTCTGCTTGTGCCCGCCGCCCTTGTGCCGACAGGTCACGTGGCCGTGATTGTTCCGGCCCGCCGTGCTCTTCTTGGTCACGACCAGGGAGCGCTCCGGCTTCTTCTTATCCAGGTGCGAGGTGTCCACATTGGCGTACGTCCTGCGCCCTGGTGATGTTGGCTTGTGTTCCTTGATCGGCATTCGGAACTCTCCTCTTCGGGGTCTCCCATTCGGGCCCACCTCGCCGCCCTCTCGGCCCGACGCAGGTCAGCCCCCCACACTGGCACGCCTGCTAGACGCCCTGGATCATCTCGATGGAGTGGCCGGCGGCCAAAGTCACGATCGCCTTCTTCCACCTGGCCGTCTTCCCGGTGCGGTACTTATAGCTCCGCCGTCGACTCTTGCCCAGCACGTTCATGGTGTTGACCGCCGTCACCTTGACCCCGAACAACGCCTCCACCGCCGACCGGATCTCCACCTTGTTGGCATCCGGATGCACGCGGAAGTGATACTTGCCCAGACTCTCCGCCTGCGCCATCGACTTCTCCGTCACGATGGGCTGCAGGATGATGGCCCGGTACCGGTTCATTTCGTAGTTAGTCTGCATCAGCCGTGCCTGCCTCCATGAGCTGCTCGAGGGCACCCTTGGTCAGCAGCACCTCTTCGGCCCACAGCACCTCGCGCGTATTGAAGTGCGGGATCTCCCGAGCGATCAGGTTCGGCACATTGCGCGCGCTCTTGTAGAGCACCTCGTCGCCCGCCTCTTCGCTCGACAGCAGCATCAGGATCCGTCCGCCCAGGCGGAGGTCATCTAGGAACTTGGCAAACCTCTTGGTGGAGATCGTCTCCATCTGCACTCCCTCCACCAACGTCACCCCACCCTTGCGCACACGCTCCGAAAGCGCGGTGAACAGCGCCTTGCGCCGCATGCGCTTGGGCATCTTGTGCGTCCCGGGCACACCCACCGGCCCGTGGGCCTTGCCGCCCCCCACGAACACCGGCGCGCTGCGGGCCCCGTGCCGCGCCCGACCCAGGCCCTTCTGGCGGTACCACTTCACACCGCTCAGGGCCACCTCGCTGCGGGTCTTGGCCTTGCCGCAGCGCCGCTTCCGCTGGTGGTCCACAGCCACCACGGCCTGGTGCACCAGCGCCTGGTTCATCGGCAGACCGAACAGCTCCTGCGGAACCTCGATCTCACCGGTCTTCTCACCGGCCATATCGTACAAAGCCATCTGCGGCATGCCGTTTCATCCCTTCGTTACTACTGGCGACCGCGGATTGCCAGAAGCCCGCCGGTCCCACCGGGTACACAGCCCTTCACGATCAGCAGATTCCGGTCCGTGTCCACATCCACCAGTTGCAGCCCCTGAGCCGTCACCCGCGCATCCCCCATGTGCCCCGGCTTCCGGGTACCCTTGAACACCCGCGCCGCATCCGTCGCTCCCGTGGACTGCGGAGCCCGGTGCACCTTGGAACCGTGCGTCGCCGGACCGCCCTTGAAACCATACCGCTTCACCGCACCCGCGAACCCCTTGCCCTTGCTCGTCCCCACGATGTCCAGGACCTGACCCTTCGAGAAGTTCCCCACCGTCAACTCCTGACCCACCTCGTAACTCTCGTCGGCCTCCACACGGAACTCGCGCAGGTACCGCTTGGGCGCGATGCCACGGCTCTCGAAGTGACCCGTCATCGGGCTGTTGGTGTGGCTCCGCTTCTTGTCCTCAAACCCCAACTGGATGGCGTCGTAGCCATCGGTGTCGGGCGTCTTCCGCTGCACCACGACGCACGGACCCGCCAGGATCACCGTCACCGGCACGGACCTCCCCTGATCGTCGTAGATCCGCGTCATACCGACCTTTTTGCCCAGTATCACTTGTGCCATCTTCGTCACCGCTCGTGTTGGCCACCGACCTGCAGGGCGGCAATTTGCTCCAAACCTATGTTACTGCCCGCCGCGATCCTCCCACGACGCCCACTCCCGCACCACCTCGACCTAGCCGCTGGTCGTCTTGATCGCCACGTCCACCCCACCGGGCAGGTCCAGCTTCATCAGCGCGTCCACCGTCCGAGCCGTCGACTCCAGAATCTCGATGAGCCGCTTGTGCACCCGAGTCTCGAAGTGCTCCATGCTCCGCGAGCTGCGGCCCAGGGCCGTCGGCTTCACGATGCAGTGCACGTGCTTCTCCGTCGGTAGCGGCACGGGCCCGGCGATCCGCGCTCCCGTGCGCTCCGCCGTCTCGACGATCTTCTGACAGGAACGGTCCAGTATCTCGTGATCGAATGCCTTCAGCTTGATCCTGATCCGCGACATCTTGGCCATAGGACTGGGCTCCCTCTGAATCTGGCTGCACGCCCTGACCGGCTCTCGCCGATCCCCATACCCTCCAACTACTCAATGACCTTGGTCACAACGCCCGCGCCCACCGTGTGGCCGCCCTCGCGC
>CAYRFY010000114.1:0-14848 GCA_964423635.1 uncultured Armatimonadia bacterium
GGGGGCCGGGGGGGTGAGGTGACGTGAATCGGCGGCTGCCCGGAACCTGCATAATGTGAGTGGAAAGCCCGATCCCGCAAGGCGGGACGGTGGCCGACGGAGTGGCCAACGGCCCGGTTGCGGCCCCGGAACTTGCCTCAAGTACCAACTGTCGCGCCCATGTGGGGATCTAGCCCACCTCCACCCGCCGCCCCTCGCGCTCGGATTGGTAGCAGGCCATTACCGTCGCCACCGCCGCCTTCGCCTCCTCCAACGTGATGTCAGACGCCGTGCCCTCCACGATATTGTCGATGAACCCCGAGACCGTTTCGCGAATGGCGTAGTGCTGCACCCGGGGCGGATTGTGAACCTTCACCTGCTGGAAATCCGCGCCCTGCAGGAGCAAGAGCGGCATCTCATCCTCGGGATCGTCCCGCACCAGCAGCGAGCCCTCCGTCCCCACCAGGCGGCGCTCCTCGCTCCAGCGGTCTCCGGTGGCCGAGTAGGTCACCACGATGCTGCAGACCACTTTTCCCTCCATCTCCAGCGCCACCACGCTGGTATCGTCCGCCTTGTTCTCGGGCTCCACGATCAGGCGCCTGGTCATGGCCGTCACGGCCTTCGCCGGCCCGAAGAACTGCTGCAGCGTGTACACCGCGTGGTAGCCGGTGTCAAACAGCGCCCCACCACCCGCCTGCTCCCAGTCGCCCTTCCAGCTCAGGGGGTCGTTCATCCGCGAGAACTCATTGCCGATGACGGTGATCGTGCCCAGGAAGACCTTGCCGATCGCGCCCTGCTGGATCATCTCCATGGCCTTCACATGCGCCGGCAAGGTGCGCTGACACAGGGCGCAAAACAGCCGCCGCCCCGTCTCCTCGGACACCCGCACCATCTCGTCGCACTGCTCCACGCTCAGGGCCATGGGCTTCTCGAGGATGACGTCTTTCCCCGCCTGCATGGCCTCGATCGCCTGAGGGGCATGGAGATAGTGGGGGGTGCAGATGTCGATGAGGTTGATCTGTGGGTCGTCCAGTAGCTCGCGATAGTCGGCGCAGGTCTTCCTGATGATCCCGAACTCCTGCTGCAGCGCTTCCCGCGCCTGCTGTGAGGGATCGGCAACGGTGACGTCCTTGACCACATGCGGATTGCGCACGAAGGCATCCACGTGGGGACGAGTGATGGCGCCGGCGCCGATGAGTCCGACTTTGATGCTCATGTGATTGCCTCCGTGGCGTCTATCGGCTCGCGCCGAAACGAGAGCGGCACTTGGCGCCGCCCCTTTGGTCTCTTCATGGGCGTCGGGCAGCGGGCTGTGGCGGCTCTACAGGGCGATGGAGAACTCCGCCGCCCGGATCTGCCCGATATCGGCTCCATGGCAGTTGCGTACCGTCTGCTCAAAGTGCCCGGCCAGGTTCCGCCGAACCCCCTCGTCCACCTTCCCCAGTCGCTCCAGCACGCTCAGCACCACTGTGGACTGCCCGCGGTGGCTGCCGTCCACGGTTCTCGTGGCAAATCCGAGCCCGTTCGGCGTCAGTCCCACGACAAACAGGCCCTCCGCCCCGCCCTTGGCGACCATCTTCCCCGCATATGCCGCCAGCAGATCGCTGTTGAAGCTCCCTTTGCCGCTGACCATCACCGGCTCGCGCCCCATGGCGGCGATGATCCGCGGCGCGGCCTCCCGGATCTCCCGGGGCATCTGCTCGGGGCGGCACAGCCGGGCAAAGGCGGTGGCCATCGCCCGCAGCGAGGTGCCGTGGACCGGTGCGCCGCAGCCGTCCACACCGATGTGGAACTGCTCCTTCGGCACGCCACAAAGGGCGCTCATATTGCGCAGAATGCTCTGCTGCACGGGATGGTCCAGCGACAGATAGCTGCCGGGGTCGGCGCCCAGAGCCACCGTGGCCGCCAGCTTTCCCGCGTGCTTCCCGGAGCAATTGTTGTGCGCCGGGCCGGGGGGCAGATTGGCGCGGATCAGGCGGTCACGCTCGGCGGCGTCGCCGGGCATGTGGGTGCCGCACTGCAGGGCCTCCTCACCCAGCCCGATCTTGTCCAGGATCCCCAGGACGGTGGCCACATGCTCGGCGGACCCGCAGTGGGAGGCGCAGCAGACCGCCAGCTCCTTGTCGGTGAAGTTGAAGCGGTCGGCGGCCCCACTTTGCACCACCGTCAGCGCCTGGATCGGCTTGGCCGAGGAACGCCAGAAGACCACATGCTCCGGGTCGCCGACCGCGCCGAGCAGGTCACCCTCGGCATCGCAGACGGCGATGCTGCCGTAGTGGGTGCATTCGACAATACCGCCTCTGGTGACCTCGACAAGCGGCTGCATAGGTGGACCTGCCTTCATGGGAACGTTATCCCGGCTCCGGGGTGGCCGGAGGTCGCCGCCTGCGCGGCACGGAACCAGAGCCGTGGTTCGGGAAGCCGGTGTGGACCGGACGCGGACGTCATCACCCATCGACCACGGGATTTCGCCGTCCGCGTCGAAGTCCCTTGCGGCGGATTGAGCGATGCCACAGCACCTGCGTCGTGCCCTGCTTCTCATCTTGCTCTGTCAGCTCGTGATCGCCTTCACGCTCACGATCACGCCGGTGTTCGGCTCCTGGCTCGAACAGCATTTCGGGACCAGCAAGAAGGTTTTGGGCCTGCTGTTCTCCGTGGGTAGCGCCGGGGGCGCGGTGGCGGGACTGCTGGGCGGATGGCTCTCGGACCGACTGGGGATGCGGCGCGTGCTGGCCGCCGGGCTGTGTCTGGCCGCGCTGGGCTTCGGCCTGTGCGGCCTGCTCAGGCACCTGTCCACCTTCGCCGGCGGCCTGTCCATCGCCGGCTTTGGGATCGCAGCGTTCCTGGTCTGCGCCGCCGCGTATCTGTGCGCCTCGTACCCGGAGCACCGGCGGCGGATGATGGGCGCTTTGCAGCTCGCGGCGGCCGTGGGCTACTGCGCCGCGCCGTTGGCGGTGGACCGGCTGCTGCATCTGGTCTCCGGCGACCCCTCTCACGGTCCCCTGTACTTCCACACCCCCTTCGTGGTGGCGGCCGCTTTCCTGGCACTGGCCGCCGTCGTCATCTGGCTGCGCATGCCGGAGCCTGCACCGGCGGCGCGGGTCGAGAGGCTGTGCCCCACGGGAGGCGCGGCGGTCCCCTGGGCCTCCATGGGCCTTATCGTGCTCCTGGCGGCCCTGCACTCGGGAGAAGGGATGATGTCGCTGTGGTTTGTGAGGTATTGCGACGAGAGGTTCGCGCCGGTGAGCTTCCCTCCGGCCCGGGGCCTGGCGGCCTATGGCGCGGCCTTCATCCTCGGTCGCGGGGTGCTGACGGTCTTCGGCGAGCGGCACGGGAATTACCGCTGGCTGGTGGTGCCGGGGCTGGCCGGGGGCGGCCTGTTTGTGGCGGCGGCCCTGGCTTCCGGCCAGATGGCGGCCACGGCCGCCTTCGTCGGTGCCGGGGTGTTCATCAGCATGGAGTATCCCGCTTTGAACGCTCTGGCCGCCGGGGCATGGCCGGGCCGGAGCGGCACCCTGCTGGGGGCGTTGGGGGTGTCCAATACCGTTGGCGTCATCGCGGGCTGCTCGCTGATCGGGGCGCTGGCGGATGCCGGAGTACCGCTCTCAACCGCACTGCTACTACCGGGACTGTGCATACTGGGTTTCGGGGCTGTCGCCGGACTGTGGGCCCTGCGGGAGCGCATCGCCCGGCGCGGGGTCGCATCGGCTTGAAGGCTGTGCTGTGTCTGTGGCACTCAGAGGAGTTCGTGCCACGTTCGCCGGGTGGGGAGGAACACAACAACCAACCGCCTTGATATAAGGCACCGGCGACCCCGCAGCCGGACGGTGGGGGTTGCCCCCCACAGACGGCCGGGCGGCCGCCTATCGTACAGTTTACCCGCCGGGACAGGTGCTCAACCGGCCGTTTCGCGGCACGACGGCGGAGCCGGCGCAGGCTACCTGCGTCGACCCCGGCTGAACACGATGACTCCCAGGAACATCACCAGACCGATGAAGATGGCCACATTGGGCAGGGGCTCGCCGGGTAGGCCGGCATGATGGGTGGCATAGTAGATCAGCCCACCTCCCACACTGCAGAACCCCACCAGAGCCGTGAGCCAGATGAAGATCCACTGGAACACCGAGGCCACGGTCTCCAGGTCCGTCAGGCCGCCTTCGCGCCGACGAGTGGCATCCACTCCCTCCTCCAGGCGGGTCTCGAAGTGGGTGGCCAGGTCTGAAAAGACGCGGTCCAGCTCGCCCTCCAGCTCCCCCTGCCGGACCATGCTGATGAAGAAGGGCGAGAACACCTGGGGGTAGCGACTGAAGGCGGTGGCCAGCGACCGCCCCATCTCCGCGTCCTCGCGCACGTGGGCGAGGATATCGCGCAGCATGGCGCTGCCTGTCTGCTCCTTAAGGGCCTCGAAGATGTCGAGGATGTTAACCTGCGCGTGCATGAGACTGGCGAATTGACGGCAAAACTGAGCCATCTCGCTATTGCCGATGGGGTGTTCGGTATCGGTCATCACGCAGATCCTCCAGAAGAGCAGGGGGTTGGGGGCAAGAGACAGTTCGTCGGGCGCCGGACGGGGTCCTTCCCGCGGGGGAAGCCGGGCCGCGGGCCCCTGGCGGCACAGGCCCTCAACGGCGAGGCCCGCGCCGTGTCCGGGCCGGGGCAGGGCGCCGACCTGGAGGCGCGGTCAGGGCATGAGCCGCTGCCGGAGCGCCTTGATCGCGGCCTGGGTCTCGGTGTGTCCGGGGTTAATGGCCAGCTCCAGCTCCATCTCGGCCATGGCGTTGGGGATCTGTCGGCGTTTGAGGTAGATCACGGCGAGGTTATAGTGCACCCCCGCCTGTCGCGGGTCGATCCGCAGCGCCTGCAGCAAGGCGGCCTCGGCATTGTCCAGATGCCCCAGGGCGTTTTCCGCGGCGGCGAGGTTCAGGTACGCCCGGGTATCGCGAGGGTCCAACTCGATGACCTGCCGGAAGCGCTCGATGGCCTTGCTGTGCTGCCCGGCGTGGTGATGGGCCAGCCCGAGGTTCAGCACGGCGCCGACCTCCGCGGGGTCTGTCTCCACGGCCTGCGAGAGCAGCGCGATGGCCGCCGGGAAGTCGCCCTTGCGCAGGGCGGCCGTGCCGGCACGCCGCTTTGCCCGGGCCTTGGACCGTTCACGATCGCCGAAGGGCCACATGGACTTCACCCACCGGGAAGCTCTGGGGATCGGGGTGGAGTATAGCAGAGTGTCTCTTGGGCGGTCAAACGTGCGCGGTCGCCCCGCGCCTCTTGAGCTCGCGCCGCGCCGTCGCGGGCTCAGGGCCGGTGGGAAGTGGGGGGAGCCTGCGGCCGGGCGGTACCCCCGGCATCCATCAACTCCCGGGCCCTCGCGCGGAAGGCCCTGTGAAGCACGAACGAGATGAGCGCGAGCAAGACGACAAGTCCGATGATCACCGCGAGTTTGACCCCCGGCCCGGCGGGGGCGCCGACCTGAGGCGACCCGGAGGGCCGGGACCGCCCACCGATCACCGCCCAGGGCGGGGCCAGCGGCACGGCGGGGGGAGGGTCGGGGACGTTGACCGAGGCCGGGGCCCGGGCGTCAACCACTACGGTGATCGGTGCCGTCAGGGCGGTAGCTCCCCCGGCACGCACCTGGATCCCGGGGATGGTGAGCGTCCCCGCCGTCGGAGCCTTCAGACCGACGGTTCGGGTGGTCGCTGCCGAGACCCAGCGCCGCCAGGTGCGTACGGTGCGGTGCCTCCTGTTTGAGTTGGGTTCGGACAGGCCCATCTGCCGCCAGTCTGGCCATACCACCTGGCACTCGGCCGGCTGGTACTTCTTGTTATCCCACTGGACGGCGCACACGGTGATCTTGAACGTCTCACCGGGCCGGACGACCTGGGGAGTGACACCGGCCCAGACCTGCATCTGTTCTCCCCGCGCCGCTACCGGAAGCAGCCAGACGAGCAGCAGGACAGGCCACCACCGGCCACGGGTGCGCTGTGGCTCAGAGTGGGCCGGCGGCCCCGGCACACGCGCCGACCCCTGTGCCGGCACGCATCGATCGGTGGCAAGGCGATTGTGCGACGCTTCCTGCCGACCGGGGAGCTCTCTCATCTCTTCCTCCGTCTCTGGCGCCAAATGGGCCACCGTCCCGTCGGTGCCGCGGGGCGAGCATTGGGCTAACCCTGCGCGGGTCTTGCGATTTCCATGCAACCATCTTCGACACGGACACCCAGGAATCCCCCCGGGGGGATGGGCACGCGCATTGCTGTGGGTGCAGCGGTTCACCAAGTCCATCAAGGGCGGACGGCAGGCGCCCGTGCACCCGAAGCCGGGCGCGGAACGACAGAGACCACACCCATGGCACCCATCTCGACACAGGCCCATCGCCCCGGCGCAGCTTCTTCCGCCCCGTGCTCGGCGCGCTGGCCCCACCCCGACAGTGGCTCAGGAGCAACGGTGTCTCCGGCGCCCAACGAAAGCGGCACGGTGCCCTTGCCCGCACGCAGCGTCGTCCCCCTCGAGCAGCTCATGCTGCTTTGTATGAACCCCGCCAGACCGGCAGCTCCCGTTCTACGGAGTGCCGCCGGACTGGTGGGCGACGTCTTCGCCCGCGATGGAGGCGCGGGCGTTGCCGTCATGCTGGATGGGGACACCTTTCGCAGTTTCATCTGTCGCCAGACGCCGTGGTACACCGATGCCCCGCTGAGTGTGGGCGGAGAGGGTCTCGCGGTAGTTCGGGTGTACTGGACCGCCGAGCGCGATCCGGTGCTGGAGGCCGGTCCGGCGCGGCGTCTGGAGGCCGTCGCCCGGACGCTCTCCAGCTTCGTTGAGAACCACCGCGAGGCGGAGGCCCAGGCCCGCCGACTGCGGTATGCGCGGACCATCGCCCACTGCGGGCAGTTGCTGCTTCGCCGCCGGTCGGTCCCGGACACCTTTGGCCTCGTGCTGAGCGGGCTGAGGCAAGCCACTGAGGCCACCGGCGCCTTCTTCTACCGCCACGCCCACGACGCCGACGGACACCCCTCGGCGCGGCTGCTCTACTGGGACGGCCCGGACGGGCCGCCCTCCGCCGAAGGCCTCCCGGACGCGGTGACCCTCCTGGATGATGACACCCCCGGGCCCGATGTGCCCGACTGTGGCGCCGATAGATCCGCGGTGTCGGGCGATTCCGACCCTTCCCCGGAGTACGCCGCGGCCCTGAGCCGGAAACTGTCGGGCTCGACTATGGTCCGGCCCGTCTTCCGCGGCCCGGTCCTGTGGGGCTTCCTCGGCCTGAGCGACCGTGAGGGCCGAGACTTTGGAGAAGATGAGACTGAACTCGTCGCCTCGGTTGCGGCCATGCTCTCCGACTACCTTCTCTCCTGCGATGTCGGCACCGCTCCGACTGCGGGGTAGGCCGCTTCCTCCGCCGCGGTCGCTGCGGCGAAGCCGTTCTCCCCGCCTTGCGAGGACGGCCCGTTGGCCCCCATCGGCGGGGGACGCCCGCCTTGCCCTGCACAGGCGGCCCTCGAGCCCACAACGAAAGAGGCCTCGTTATCTTGCCCGGGGCCTGAGGCTGTGGGGCACGAGGGGCTTTGCCCCGACCGGGCCCGACCTGCCCGGGACACCTGCGAGGCGTGCACCGGCCGGCATCCGGGCTTCACCTCTCGTACGTGCCTGATACCCATCGCCGACTGTGCCGCAGGCCGTTTCGTCGGGGACCCCGCGTGCATCCGCCGCCCGGACGGCGAGCAGGACCGGCGGCGCCTGTGGCGTGTTATCCAGGAGGCCGTCCGTACGCGAGAGACCTATGGCGCCGCATACCGCGTCATGTCCCCGGAGGGCGAGCGCTGGATCTGGCAGCGGGGCCGGGGCCTGTATGACGACCTGGGGAACCTCACCGGTATCCGCGCGGTGCTGACGGATGTCACCGCGAGCCGCCGGGCCTTCGAGGCAGCACGGCTGGCCACCGACGAGACCGAGGGCACACGGGGGGAGCCCGTGGTCCTGCGTCTGGACACTCGGGGGCACATCCAGATGGTAGCCGCTGTGATTAGCTGCGGCCGGCCCTCGGAGGGACGCCGGGCCGGCGGCACCGGGCCGTGCCCCTCCCGCCACCCAAAAGGCAGCCCACGCTGCCCATCTCCTGCACCGTATCCGACGTGCGAAGGACGGCGGCGCCCCTTTGGCGAAGACCCTTTGGCCTATTCACTACGCTGAAGGGATGTGGCGCAGATGGTGCGACGATTGCCCTTGGCCACAGCACCGCTCTCCGGGCGCCGCAGGCCGAACTCCCGTGCTCTGTTCTCCGGCCTCCCGGGCCTGGCGCTCCTGTGCCTGCTCGCCTCGTGTCAGGCCCAGCCGTTGCTCACCGCCTACCGGGCCTCCGCGCCACCGGCCCTGGACGGCGTCGCCGATGACGCCTGCTGGCAGGCCGCCTCGGTGGGCGCACCGTTTCTTAGCGCCCAGGGGCCGGAACTGGAGCCCCAGCAGACGCGGGTGCAGGTCTGCTTTGATGATACCCATCTGTACCTGGCGGTCGAGGCTTTCGACGAGCTGCTGGAGCCGCGGCTGAACATGTTGCACCAGGTGCGTGCCGAGCAGACCGGCCGCGATGCCAACGTCTTCTCAGACGACTGCGTGGAGGTGTTCCTGGCCCCCACGGCCCAGTCGTACTACCACTTCGCCGCCAACTCCGGCACCGGGACGTACGAGGCGGAGGGGAAGGACGACTCTTGGGGCTGCGACTGGCGGTGCGTGGCCCTGCGGGGGGACAGGTCGTACACGGTGGAGATGGCGATCCCGCTGGCGGCGCTGGGCGCAGTCGGGCAGGAGCCGTGGGGCCTGAACGTCACCCGCACCCGCTCGGCCGACGGCCGCTACAGCACCTGGAGTGGGCTGCAGAGGGACTTCCATCAGCCGGCGGCCTTCGGAAGATTGCAGTTCACCGCGCAGGGCCCGGCGGTGCGCGAGCTATCGCACACCCGAGAGCAGCGGGAGCTCGCGGTGTCGGCCCGGGTGGCCGGGGCGGCGGATACCCACACCACCCTACGCTGCGAACTGACCGCGAAAGAGGCGGCCGAGGCCACCGGCCCGGGGAGCCACAACCTGCGCCTGCGGCTGCCGACGGAGGCCGTTGCGGCGGGGACGGTTGGGTTGACGGTGAGCCTGCTCCAGGACGGCCGGGTCATGGCCCGCTCCGCCGCGATCCCAATATCCTGTGCCGCGGGGATTGTGAGCTGGTCTGTCGCGGCGCGCGACGCAGGCTGCGAGGCGTTTCTCAATGGGGCGCGAGTGGACCTGTCCCGGCCGGACCTCAGCCTCGAACTGCCCACAGGCCTGAGCGTGCTGTGCCTGCAGGCGAAGGCCACCGGCGCGGCGCCCGCGGTGATGCCCCGGATCGAGGCCAACGGCCTGCCGCTGCAGCCCCGCTGGCTGGCCATCTCGGAGAAGCCGAAGGCCGGTTGGCTTACAGACCTCCAGGCCACCTGGCCGCAGGCCTCCGCCGGTGCGGAGGGCCTGTGGTCCGCCCCGGACGCCACCGAGGCCTACCTCACCTGCGGGATCTACGTTCCTCAGCCCGGTCCCCAGCTCTTCCCGAAACAGGAGGTCTGCCATCTCCCGGCCGGGAGCCGGCAACTGGTGCGCCTGTACCTGCATACCCCGCAGGGCTGCCCCTCGGAGGGCTACACCATGGTGGTGCAGACCCCGCCGGAATTGCGCTATGTCGCCAACGAACCCATCGGGAGCGCGAAGCTGCAGGTGCGGCGGGGGCCCGACGGGTCGGTGGCGGGGAATACCCTCGCCCGTCACGAACTGCGCTACGAGGCGCTGCCCGGAACCGGGCTGGACATCAACCTCCGCTGGGGCGACGCGGCCGGGGCAACCTTGGCCTATCAGCCGGGAATCACCGGGGGCGGCACTTGCGACTGGAGGAGGATAGAGCTGTCCGTGACGCCGCCGGCCGGCGCCCACAGCGTGCATCCGCTGATCATCAAGTGGCAAAACCGCGGGATCACAGGCACCTTCTGGGTGGATAACCTCAGCTTGCGCGAGACCGGAAGCGACGAGAATCTGCTGCGGATGGGCACCTTCGACGAGCCCCAGTGGGGTACCCATTCCCTCCTGGTGCCCGAGGGTCCGGACGGCAGCCGCTGTGTGAAGGTGGTCGCGACCCCGGAGCTGGTGGAACGCCAGCAGGCACTGTGGGTGGATAAGGAGGGGGTGGTCCCGGTTGAGCCGGGCAAGACCTATGTGCTGGCCGCCGACGTCAAGTGCCGGGACCTGGGTTCCCCGGACACACGGGCCCAGGCGGCGCTCCTGTTCGAGGTCCCCGGCGAGCTTCAACCCGGCGAGCTGGGGATGTACACACACTTCGAGGCCCTGGACGGCGCGGTGGTTGAGGTTCCCCAGCGTAGCGCGGTGCGCATCCTGCCGCCGCTACGCAATGTACGCCCCGCGAGGGCCCGGATCTGTCCCTGCGTGTACGGACCGACCTTTGGCAACCCGGACGTGGCCGCCGCCTTCGCCGAGAACTGCTACGCATCCGGCATCACCTGGACCTACGGCCGTACCACCAATGAGGTGGTGCCCCACCTGCTGGACCGCGGGCACCAGGTGTTTCTCAGCATTCCGTGGGAGCCCTGGCACGCCCCGCCCGGCATGGCCGAGAGCCTCAAGCAGACCCCCGAGTGTCAGGCGGTGGACTTCTCCGGCAAGAGCATACAGCACACCTACTGCCCCACCTGGCTGCTCACCGAGGGCCAAGAGCCCCTGGAAGCCCTGGAGACCTGGCTGGTCTCGTTGGTGGACGACGGCCCGTACCCGGCGGCGAACTGGGATATCGAGCAGCCGGTGGTGGACCCGCCCACTTTCTGCACCTGCGACCGCTGCAAGGCCGCGTTTCGTCGGGCCGCGGGGCTGCCCGAGGACCTGGAGATCACCAACGACTCCCTCACCGGACAGTACAGACCGGAGTGGACGGACTTCCGCTGCGCCCAGAACGCCGAGATGGCGGGCAAGATCAAGCAAATGCTTGCCGGGGCCGCGCGTCCCGTGGAGTTCTCGGTCTACTCCGGGTATCAGGGCCAAAGGACCCGGGAGCACTACGGAGTGGACTGGGCGGCCCTGGCGCCGCATCTGGACTTCGCCATCGCGGGGTACAACGGCGACCGCGGGGCGATCCGGGCCACTTTGGAGGCGCTCGGAGACGTGCCGTTCATGGGAGGCGAGATGTGGTACCTCTCGCCGACGGGAGATGCCCAGGCGCCACCGCGGATGGAGACCTGGTGCCAGAGGCTGTTGCGCCAGTACATGGAGAGCGGCGGCAACGGCTGTCTGATCTGGTACCTGCCGCCCATGGATGGCGGCGCGTTCTACGCCACCTCCGAGGCGGCCGCGCTCATCGCCGAGTATGAGGACTACTTCCGGCTCGCCCGCCGCTGCGACGAGCGGGTGCAGGTGACAGGAATCGGCGCCACGGACTGGGCCGCATTCGCCGGGGATGGTACAATACTGGTGGTGACTTTGAACTTCAGCGACAAGCAGGCCGTGGCGACCATTACGGCCGAGGGCCGGACCGTCCAGGTGGACATGGCGCCCTACGGCTATCAGGCCACGGTTCTGCAAACCCGGTAGAAACGGTCGGGAACACGGCCCTGGGCGGCCGCGTCTAATGGCTATTGCACCGGCCCCGGCCGGGCGGCGCGCCACATCTTCCCGGAACCCGGCCACTTCGCCGCAGCCCAGGGCGGCGCGGCTCTTGTGAGGACTGCGACTGTACCCCATGCGACTTCGCCAACCATCTCACGCGCGACCGCTGCTGCTCATCTGGGCCCTGGCGGCCGGCCTGCTTTTGACCCCCGGGTCCCGGGCGCAGGAGGCTCCTGAGCCGCCGACCCGGGAGCAGCCCGCCGGTACCCCGGGCCCGGAGGATACCCCGCCCCCGGACGAGCAGGGCCCTGAGGCCGAGACACCGGCGCCCCCGGCGGAGGAGACCGGCGCCCCCGCCGCCGAGGCGGAGCCACCTACCCCGGAAGCGGAGGAACCCGCCGCGCAGCCGACACCGGCCGCCGAGGCGGAGCCACCTACTCCGGAAGCGGGAGAACCCGCGGTGGGCCCGGACGTACCGCAACCGGGACCCGACGCGCCGCCACCGGCTCCCGGCGAGCCACAGACGGGACAGCAACCGGAGGATGAGGAGGACCAGGAGCCGCAGACGGGTCTGGCCGGATGGCTGCAACGTATGGATCTGTTCCAGGGCTTCACCATCAGCGGCAGTAACACTCTGACTTTCCAGGAGCATGCGGTGGAGGGCTCCAGCTCTGCCTACGAGAGCCAGCGGTGGGACACCGGCTCGGTGGTGCGGCAAAGCAGTCTGCGGCTTGAGGGGCCGGTATGGAACCGTCTCGCCTTCCAGGCGGACATCTCCGACAGCGGCTGGGGCCAGTCGTACACCCGGTGGGTGGCGGGGTATATGGGTGACGATACCGCCCTGCTGTTCGGCGATCTGGACCTGAGCATCGGCGGCAATGAGTTCGCGGGGTTCCGCAAGTCTACCAGGGGCTGGCAGCTCGACCAGCGCCTGCCGGCCGGTGGGCTGATGCGCGCCTTCTACATCCAGGAGAAGGGCGTCGTCCGCAACCAGACATTCGTCGGCAATGACACGGCCGGGCCGTACTTTCTGACCTACACCCCCGTGATCGAGGGCAGCGAGGTGGTCAAGGTCAATGAGGACTCCATGCGGTTTGGATCGGACTACCGTCTGGATTATGACTCAGGCCAACTGTACTTCGAGCCCATCGACGGTCAGGCCCGCATTATCAGTGCCTCCGACACCATCTCGGTGAGCTACCAGTCACTGGGCTACAATGACGGCGGCCCGGGCCAGATCTACGGGGCTCGGGCGGAGATGCCCCTCCTGCGCGACAAGCTGCTTCTGGGCGTGACCGTGCTTCGCCACGACCGCCTCACGGAGGGTCGCGCGGACGATACCGTTGGGTATCAGGAGGACATCTACAACGGCTCAGGCAGTACCGGCCCCTTCGACACGAACTTCCGCCCCATCATCCCCGACGGCACCAGCGTGGTCTATGACGGCGAGCGCAAGATCATCGACGAGGCCCTGATCGTGCTGGTCGACGGCGTCCGGCAGATGGAGGCCGTGGACTACGACGCCTACCGCAGCATCGGCCGCGTGGAGTTCCGGCGGGTCGTCCCGCCCACGGCTCTGGTGAAGGTGCAGTATTACTACGAGATCGCCGCCACCGGCACCGTCGCCGGGGATCAGGACATCTGGGGCGTCGACTTCGACTGGCGGTTGGCGGACAACCTGAACGTGAGCATGGACTGGGCCAACAGCAGCGGTGGGGAGGCCGCGGGGGGCGGCACGGCCCTCTCGGCCGCGGTGGACTGGACCGTGGGCAACATCCATACGCTCACCGAGTACCGCAACGTCGACCCCACATACAGCTACCTGGACACCGTGGGCTTCCAGAGCCGGGAGAAGGGTATCAACTTCGGCCTCGAGTGGAACTTCTCGCCCCAGATCAGCTTCTACGACCGGTACTCCGATCTCAAGAGCGATCGGGGGAACTCCTTCGGCTACAGCGGCTATAACAGCGGCTCGCTGTACGGCCTGGCCACCGGTGCGGCCGTCAGAACCAGAGATACCGACTCCTCGGCACTGGATATCACCGCCAAGCGCAATGATATGGGCCTGGACCTCCGCTTCGACGGCTGGCCCACCATGCGCCTGCAGCGAAGCACGATGTCGAACCGGGGCGGCTACTCGGGGGATAGCGACTACACCAACGACACGCTGACCGTGGACTACAGCCCATCGCAGGCGAACTACACGGTACGGGCGACGCTGAACAATACGCGGCAGGAGAACATCAACCAGAGCACGGACGGGGCGGTGTTGCAGGGCAGCGAAACCCGGCAGCTACAGACCTCCGTGACCTACCGCCCGACGACGAGCTTGTCCCTGGCCGCCAGCCTGGCCACCAACGCCTCGTCCGCCCTGGAGCAGGACAACCGGTCTTCTTCCCGCAACCTGCAACTGAGTGCCAACTGGATGCCATCCAGCTCTCTGAGCGTGCAGCTAAACCGGTCGCTATCCACCTCCGATGGCCGCGTGAGCAGCAGCTACTACAGCAGCAGCTACGCCGCAGCCCTGAGGCGGGCCCGGTTGCTCTCCTCCCCCGGCGGAGGCGACGGCGGCGACGAAGGGGACGAAGAAGAGGAGACCACGACGCGTCCCAGTAGCGAGGACACCACCGACAGCCTGTCCGTGAGCTGGAACCCGGCGGCGAACTTCTCGGTGGACCTGAGCCTGGGCAATCGGAAGTACAGGAGCGAGGGCGGGCAGGGGTACCTGTCCGACAGTACTCAGAGCTACTGGAACCTGGGAGCGATGTGGCAACTGAGCCCGGCGCTGGGGCTCAACCTGGGGTTGGGCTCAGACACGCTGGAGTATCTGGACGAGGAACGCGGACGCATCGAGAGCCAGAGCCTGCTCGTGGGCGCGGCCTACCGGCCGCCCGGGGCCCGCTGGAGCGCGAATCTCAACCTCAACATTCAGGATGGGAGCAGCCCCACGTACGTGGGGTACGGGCGCCTGCAGAAGTACACCATGGTGGGCACACACCTGTTTGATGTGAGCGGCAATCTCTCCTATCAGCTCAGCGACAGTCTGACGCTGTACGCCACCGCGGGTCTGTCCGATTACGACGGCGGGTACTCGGCGTTCAAGAAGACCAGTGGCGAGCTGCGGATGCGGTATCAGCTCAGCCGGATGATGGCCATGGACCTGGGCTTCCGGTCGATCAAGAACATCGCGGGCCGAACGCTTGACGATGTGATCTACGGCGGGACGGCGGGGGGCAATGACTACGTGGCCAATACG
>CAYRFY010000114.1:14858-15301 GCA_964423635.1 uncultured Armatimonadia bacterium
GTCGCTGAGTCTGTCCATGAACTTCCAGGGCGGGATCGGCTCCACCGGGACGGGGGGCTTCGGTGGCGGCAGCGTCACCGGCGGGCCGGGCACCTTCGGCGGCTACCAGCCCGGGCTCCGCACCGGCGGCTACACGGGAACGGGCATCGGTACGGGCTACGGCTCGGGCTTTGGCACCGGCGGCATCGGCACGGGTTACGGCACCGGCCGGCTGGACACCATCGGCCGGCAGCAAAGCACCGTGTCTCAGAGCCCCTTCGGGCCCACCGACCCCTGGGGCACCACCACCACGCCCCCCCTGCGCAGCGGCGGTGGCATCGCTCAGGGCCTGGGCGACTTCCGCGGAGACGACAGGGATCAGGCCGGCCGCCAACCGGGGACGCCCCCGAGCGGACAGGTGGGCGGAGACGTGCCCGAGGACTGGTGGCTTTTGAACGATAACA
>CAYRFY010000115.1:0-9405 GCA_964423635.1 uncultured Armatimonadia bacterium
GGCGGAGTACAAGCGGCTCGAAGAGACGCCGAGAGGCGGGGCCGGGGGGGTGAGGCGACGTGAATCGGCGCCTGCCCGGAACCTTCATAATCTGAGTTCTAAGCCTCCGCGAGTTTTCTGAACACATCCGCGAAGATCGGGTTCCGATGACAGTCGGTGAGCACACGGATCAGGTGCCGGCCGGCATCCTCCGACCAGGTGAGTTGATCGGTGAGGATCGGGGAGTGCACCAGGGCGCCGGGCATCCAGTCCGGGCAAACCAGCCAGGCAATGGTCGCCACGTCCCACAGCTCCTTGGCCCACGCGAAGTGGTCCCCATGGTAGCCGCGGAAGCTCTCCAGCAGAAAGTCGCACAGAGCGTTCTTACCACCGATGTGGGCCTCGAGCTCCGGCAACGTGGTACGCAGGTGCTGGGAGACGTTCTTGCACGGCACGTGCACGAAGGGCACCCCGCAGTCCAGCACCACCCGGGCGGCGTGTACGTCCTGCATCAGGTTGAACTCCCGAGTGCTGGGCCAGTACGTCGGGTTCCCTCCCAGCCAGACCACCACGATGCGATCGATGATCCGGGGCTCCATGAGTATCGCCGACGATACGTTGGTGATGGCGCCGATGGCCACGACGTACAGTAAGTCATCCCGGGGAGCCATGGCCCTGACCACGAGGTCTTCGGCCGCAGCGCTCACCACCGGCTCATCGGCGGCGGGCAGATAGCCTGTGGAGCCCTTGAAAGCGAAGCCCTCGCTGTCGCGGCCGAGACGCTGCAGCAGACGCAGAATCTCCTCGTAACTCTTCTCCATTCCGTCGACGGGCGAAGTGGACCGAGAGTTCAAAAAGGGCGCCGCGTAGACGGCCTCCACATCCATCTGCTCCGGAGACAGGCAGGCATAGGCCAGGGCGAACTGATCGTCGATCTCATTGTAGGTATCGGTATCCAGGACCATAGGGACCTTGCGCCGTGGCGGCACGAGTCGCTGTATGCGGGTGGGTTCGTCGATGGTGGGGAAGTCCATGGGGCACCTCGTCAACGGTGTTTGGTCGGGCGGCATGGCTGTGGGATCGGGTGAAGAGGATGGGTTGGCGGTGTCACATGCTCCGAGGCCGCCTTCGCCGCTGCGGTTGCCGGCCCCTGAGCCCCTGGAGTCTGGCGGCTAGAAATGCACTCTCCCCACCTTGAGCCTTCCCGCACGGTGCATCCCGGCGGTGAGCACGGCGGCGGCTATGGAGTACAGCTTGGCCTCGGCACTGTCGGCTCTGGAAGTCAGCACGACCGGCGCCGCGGCGCCTATCAGCAGGCCCGCCACTTTGCCGCCGGCCAGAAACGCGAAGGACTTGGCCAGGATATTGCCCGACTCGATATCGGGGCAGACGAGGATATCGCAGTCGCCCGCCACATCGCCGGGAATCTGCTTGACCCGCGCGGCCTCCCTGCAGACGGCGTTATCGAGAGCCAGGGGGCCGTCCACGTCACAGTTGGGGAACTGGTTGCGATGCTGCATGGCCCTCAGGGCGGCGGCGTCCAGAGTGGCGGCCATCTTCGGGTTCACCTGCTCCACGGCCGCCAGCACCCCGACCTTGGGCTCATCAATGCCCAGTGCATTGGCCATGTAGACGGCGTTGAGGATGATGGCCGCCTTCTGCTCCAGGTCGGGGGCGATGTTCATGGCCCCATCGGTGACGAGAGTGAGCTTGCCCCGGGCGGTGGTCTCGAGGAGGAAGACGTGGGACATGATGCTCTCGGTGCGCAGACCGGTATCGCGGTCGAGAACCGCACGGAGGAAGTCGTCGGTCTGGATGTTGCCCTTCATCAGAATGTGAGCGTCGCCATCGTGCACTGCACGGCAGGCGGTCTTCGCGGCCGACAGATCGTCGGGCTCGTCGATGATCCGGACGCTCCCGGACCCCAGGCCGCAGTCCTCGCACAGGGCGCGGATCCTGCGGCCATCGCCTACCAGCACCGCGTCGGCCAGATTGGCCTCCACAGCGGCCTTCACCGCGTGGATGACGCTCTCCGCCTCCGCGGCCGCGACGGCCACCGTCTGCACGGGATGCTCGGCGACCGCCTGCAAAACGCCATCAAGGGTCGTGATCACCGCAGGCCTCCGCAATTGTGATCGTACCGCCGGGGTCGAGCCGGTCAGCTTCCGCGCCGTCCCCGCAGTTGGCCGCAGGCCCCGTCGATCTCCCTGCCCTTGCTCTTGCGCACACTGGCGTTGAGGCCGTACTGCCTGCAGTGGTGGACGAAGGCGCTGGTGCGCTGCTTGTCGGGCGCGACCATCTCACAGTGACCGACCGGATTGAGGGGGATGACATTCACGTGGTGGGGCTGGTGGCGCAAGAGGCGGGCCAGCTCGTAGGCGTGGTCCAGAAGATCGTTGACGCCGGAGATGAGGACGTAGGCGAAGGTCACCGGTTGGCCGCCGGTGGCGGCCGAGTATTCCTTGCACACCGCGGCAATCTCGGCCACCGACCACCTGTCAACCCCCGGCATCAGCCGCCTGCGGATCTCGTCATTGGGGGCATTGAGCGACACGGCCAGCTCGGTGGGGAGGCCCTCCTGAGCGTACTTCCGAATCATCGGCACAATCCCCGCCGTGGAAACGGTTACCTTCGAAGGGGAGATGCCCAGAGCCCTCTTGTCGGTGATGAGCCGGATGGCCCGAACCACATTGTCGTAGTTGGCAAACGGCTCTCCCATACCCATGAACACGACATTCGAGAGCGGCCGCATCGGGTTCCCCGTAGCGCGCAGAGTGATGAGCTGGGCGATGATCTCACCGCTCTCCAGGCTGCGCTCACACTTCGTCTGCCCCGTGGCACAAAAGACGCACCGCATGTCACACCCCACCTGGCTGGACAGACAGGCCGTGCGCGTGTTGCCCATGGTGATGGCCACACACTCCACCTCGCCTCCCCGGGGCATCTGCACCAGGAGCTTGTGGGCATCGGGGCCTCGCTGCGAATCGAGTACGGGAAGGGGCCCTACCTGGTAAGAGCCTGCGAGGACCTCGCGCAGGTCGGCAGGTAGGTTGGTCATCTCCTCGAAGCTTCGCGCGTTCTTCTCGTAGGCCCACTCGAAGAGCTGGCGGGCACGAAAGGGCTTCTGCCCCTGGTGCGACAGCCAACTCCCGGCATCGTCGAAAGACAGTTCGTATAGCAGTTTCCTCACACTAGGTCTCCGCAACGACGGGATCTCTGCGTCGCTTCTGGTGCCCGGCCCCGCGGGCCGTTGTGCCCGACGGATGCCGGGATGTGTCCCCATCGGCCCGGCGACGCGGTACGGCGCGATACTATGGTGGGTCACCTCACGGTGCCGGCTCCAATGATACTGACAGATAGGCGCCGGTGAGTCAACCGGCGGAAGGAGCGCCCGGGGGCGGGAGCGAATAGTCTTGGGCGGCGCCCCGGCAGTATGACCATTCCTTGACAGTGAATCGGGGCGCGGATATACTGCTGAAAACGGCCGGGGCTACCGCAAGCTCCTGCATCCTGCGAGTCTGCCTACGAGAGCGTGATACCCTTGCCCGGTACTTTCTGCACGCAGTGCGGGTTCGAGAATCAGCCGACGCGCGGCGCCTGTCTGATGTGTCTCAACTACCTGCACCGGCCTGACGGCGGTGCGGTGTGCTCTTCGTGCGGGGCCAATAGTCCGAAGGATTCCCGGTTCTGCCGGCAGTGTGGACAGCAGTTGGAGACGGCTGCCGCGGCGATACCGGCCCGTGCCGAGCTGGTCGCCCGGGTCATCGACGCCGTGGGTGGGGTGGGTGTGGCTGCCGGTGGTGGCGGCGGCTCCTTCGCGGATGAAGATGACTTCATGGATGATGAGGGCTTCGCCGAATCGATCCCGGCCGCCATGGATACCGAGCAGTTCGGCGCCGAAGAAGATTCGAAGGTCTCGATCGATGACATCCCGGCCGAGGCCGTCCCCGGCCCGGTGATGGAACCCGTCACCGCGGAGCCGCCGGCTCCTCCCGCCGAGGAGATCGAGCCTGACGAGGATTTCTCCATGCCCCCTCCCGGCGTTGTCGCGACGCTGGATGACGAGGACGAGGACTTCGCGCCGCCCCCGCCTCCGGGGGTGGTCGCTCCGCCTCCGCCACCTGCAGACAGCGCGGAGGAAGACTTCTCGCCGCCGCCTCCACCTCCGGGGCTTGTCGAGCCCCCGGACGACACCGATGAGTTCGCCCCACCCCCGCCCCCTCCGCCTCCCGGCGGTTTTGTGGAGCCACCCGGTGAGGACGACTTCGCTCCCCCGCCTCCGCCCCCGGGGCTTGTCGAGCCACCGGACGATGCGGACGCGCCACCCGATGGGGATAAGAAGCAGGACGAGGAAGCCGAGAAGGGCGAGCAAGACGGAGAAATCAGCGGCTGGGAACTGGAGTTCGAGGAGTAGTGTGCAGCCGCCCATTGAGATGATAGGCCCCATGTCTGACATCGCAGTCGCCTATCAAGAGGTCGCTGAGCGCATCGCTCTCGCCGCCGCCAGAGCGGGCCGCGCTCCCGACACGGTGACCCTCGTCGCCGTATCCAAGACCCGGTCTGCCTCTGAAATACGAGAGGCGATCGAGGCCGGCGCCAGGGACCTGGGCGAGAACTACGTGCAGGAGATGGTGGACAAGCACGAGGCCTTCGCCGGCGAGCCCATCGACCTGCGCTGGCACGCCATAGGCCATCTGCAGCGCAACAAAGTGCGCTTCATCGCCCCCTTCTGCGCTCTGGTGCATTCGGTTGACAGCCCGCGGCTTGCCAACGAGATCAGTGCGCGGGCAGGGGCGCACGGACACACGCAGCCGGTGCTGCTGGAGGTCAACATCGCCGCCGAGGACAGCAAGACCGGGGCTGCGGTGGAATCCGTGCCCGAGTTGGCCCAGCACGTGGCCGATCTGCCCAACGTGGAACTCCGGGGCCTGATGGCGATGACGCCCTACGGCGCGCCCGACCATGTGCTGAGGCGCCTGTTCTCGGCCACCCGCGAACTTGCGGAGCGCATCGGCCGCGACCTGCCACCGGGGTCGATGGATCAACTCTCCATGGGCATGTCCCAGGATTACGAGACCGCCGTGGAGGAGGGCGCCACGCTGGTGCGCGTCGGCACCGCCATCTTCGGGGCCCGTCAGGGCTAGATGCATCGGCCCAAAGCCTCTCCGGGCTCCGACCATCAAGCAACGCCATGGGCACGGGAAGATGGCCCGATGGCATCTCCTTGCGGTAGAACGACACCCAACGCCACATCCGAGGAGGTCATCCGAACGCCTGCAGCGCAGTGACCCAGACCTGCCGTGTCGGCCCGCGGCACGCGCCCAAGGGGGTGTGCCGGGGAGAGGGGGTTCTCCCGGGCCACGGTTGGCGGGATCTGGGGCCGGAAACAATCCGGGGCAATGGTTCACCAATCACACGTCTACACACAGCCCGTCGGCTTTCGGCCGGCAAGACACAGCAAACAACTCAGTCACCCATCGCACTTGTCGCACTAGGAGGAACCGCCTATGCCTCGATCCGTTTTCGCAAGGGCGCTCGACATGCTCGGACTGGGGATCCTGGACGAAGATAACCTCGACTCCCACGAACCTCTTGACGATGACGACGGGCTGTACCGAATTCGTGAGGAGCCACGGCAGTCAACGGCAACGGCCGTCTGCCCGCTTGTCCGCGCCGAACCTCGGGACCTCGAAGAGGCCCAGCATGTGGCCGACGAGATCAAACGCGAGCTACCCGTCATCCTCAATCTCGAGGAATGCAACCCCGACGAGGCCCGCCGCATCAGGGACTTCCTGTCCGGAGTCACGTACGGGGTCAACGGGCATATGCGCAAGCTGGCCAGTTGGGTGTATGCGTGCTCCCCGTTCGATATGCCTATCGAGAAACTCATCCTCGACGGCAGCGGCCTGGGGCAAGAGCGCTACGAGCGTGAGGATGAACTGACGGAGCAATACTGAGTCCTCCCATTCGTACGGGCCGACTGCTCCCGACCTCTTCTCTCGGGGCCCACGCCAAAGGGCCGTCGTGTCTGTGCGCAACCTACCTTGCGGCTATTACCGTGCGCGGTCGGCTTCGCCGGCTCGGACGGGTTTTTGCGTCCATGGATTCCCGCGAGCGGGACCGGGATGAACGGAGATGAACGGAGATGTCCACAGGCCAATTCGAACTGGGGGTCGCTGGGGCCGGCAAGATGGGCTCAGCTCTCATCCGTGGCCTCATCGCTCAGGGATGTCTGACCGCCGAGCGGATCATCGCCGCCGATGTTCACGAACCCACCCGGACCCGCCTGGCCGAGAGCTGCCCCGGCGTGACCGTCGTGGAGAGTGTGGAGCAGGCCGCCGCGGCCGCCGGCAACCTCCTCATCGCCGTCAAACCACAGGACTTCGAGAAAGCGCTCCAGCCGGCCGTCGCGGTCCGCTCTACCCAGCAACTGGTGATCTCCATCATGGCCGGGGTCCCCCTCCGCCGACTGGAAGCGCTCCTGGGCGAGGACACGCCCATCATCCGGGCCATGCCCAATGTGGCCTGCGAGGTTTCGCAGGGCGCCTTCGGCTACTGCGGCAACGGGCACGTGAACGCGGACCGGCTGGCCATGGTAGGTCGCTGGTTCAATGCCATCGGCGCCGCGGAGCAGGTGAAGGAAGAGCTGCTGGACGCCGTCACCGGCCTTTCTGGCAGCGGCCCGGCCTTCGTGGCCCTGTTCATCGAGGCCCTAGCCGACGGCGGTGTCGCCGCGGGGCTGCCCAGACCGGTGGCCCTGCGCCTGGCGGCCCAGACGGCCATGGGGGCTGCCAAGTGGGTCCTGGAGATCGGTGGGCCCGCGGCACTCAAGGACGCGGTCTGCTCGCCGGCGGGAACCACCATCGCCGGCGTCCGCGAGCTGGAAAGCGCCGCCTTCCGCTCCGCGGCCGTGGAGGCCGTGGTGGCGGCCGCCGAGAGGGCGAAGGAATTGGGCGCATAGGGCCTCAAGGGCACCACCGGGGAAGCTCCCGGAGGCGGCTCCGCGTTCTGCATGGCCGAGAGATCCGCCCGGGCCGAGAGTGTCATTCCAGGGGCCACGGCGCCCGCAAGGCGCGGCCCGAAGCATCCCCCGGCCTTTGGACAGATACCTCGCCAAAGCGCCGCGTGGGACGGCCCGATCCCCGGCGCGGTTGGTGGCCCCATCGATTGCGACACCCGCTGAAACTTGGTTCCCTATGGTTCTTGGCGATTTCCCCTCTCCTCCTCAGCCCCGGAACCCCCGACGCAGAGCCATCCTGCGGTTGGCCGTCGTTGTCGGCCTGGTCAGCATGTCGCTGGCGCTCCTCTCCGGCACCACGGGAGTGCTTCCTGGCCTGCGGCGCCAGGCCCAGACCGACAGCCTACCGCTGCGGGCAGACCTCATCTACCGGGCGGGGCTGGCCCTGCAGGCCGCCGAGCGCACGTACAACAGGCCCCTGGGGCCGGCTCCTGAGAACCTGATCCAGTCCGGCATCGCGGCCTACGAGCGGGCCGCCCTCTCCGAGACCCGCAACACTCAGGCCACATTCCGCCTGGCCGTGATCTACTCCCGCCGGGGGTTCCCCGAGCAGGGCGTCGAGTTGCTGGGCAGTCTTGTGTTTCTCGACGAGGCCAATGCGCCCCTGTACATGGCCGTGTCCGGCGTCTACGACCCCAAGAGCGTGGAGACGGCACAGTTGCGCGAGGCCGCGAGCGTCATCTCGAGCCACCCGGGCTGGCTGACGCGACTGTCCCTGCTGGATCTGTACCGCCGCCTGGGCGACCAGGAGCAGGTGGAGATCATCGAACGGCAGATCGCCCGCGGCGACATGCTCTTCGCCGCCGTCCTGGGCACCGTGGCCGGGGTCTATTGTCTCCTGGTCATTCTGGGGCTGGTTGCGCTGGGGGTGTATCTGTGGCGGTGGCTGTTCCACCTTCCACGCCCCTCCCGCCCATCCCAGAGCCCGGCTTCGTGGGGCGTGTTCGAGGCGCTGGAGGCCGCGGCGGCTCTGCTGTGTGCCATGACGATCCTGGGGAGTGTCGCGAGCCTCGCGGCCGGCCGCCTGAGCCGCGCCCACATTCCCACGTGGGCCGAGGCGTTGCTGACGGCGGGCACGTATCTTGTGGCCTTCGGTGTCGCTCTGCTTGTGGTCCGGCATCGCATCGCCAGGGGCCGAAGAGGTCCACTATCCGCGCTGGGATTGTCTCGCCCGCCGCAGACGGCGGATGCGCTGGCCGGGGTTCTCGGCTACGGGGTCTTCGTGGCCCTGGCCGTGCTGGCGGGAGCCCTGGGCGGCGGGCTCCTGGGCGACCTCTATCCCCCTTTGGCCCAGCAGACCGCTTTGGACCTGCTCTACCGCTCGCAGGGAGCGGCCACCTACGCGATCTACCTGCTCTTGATGTGCGTGGTCGCCCCGGTACTGGAGGAGACGGTCTTCCGCGGGTTCATCCACTCCGGTCTGCGGTCGAAACTGCGTCCGCTGCCGGCCGTTGTGGCCGGCTCCGCGCTGTTCGGGGTCTACCATATGACCCTGGCCCTCCCGGCCATGGCGGCCGTCGCCCTGGTGGGAGCACTGCTGGCCGTCCTGTATGAGCGCACGGGGAGTCTGTGGCCCGGCATACTCACCCACTCATTGCACAATCTCCTGGCCTTCCTCGTCGTCTTCGCCGTGACCAGGTAGGCCCCCGACGTCCCAAGCGGGAGTGAGCCGCATGGCCGAAAAGGGCGTGCGAGTGAAGGTCCGCGTCATCCCACGCGCCAGGCGCGACGAGATCGCCGAGCGACGCGGGGACGCGGTGCTGGTGCGCCTGCAGGCTCCCCCGGTGGAGGGGGCCGCCAACAAGGCGCTGGTGAAGGTGCTCTCGAGGCACCTGGGAGTGCACGGTTCGGATATCGAGATCGTCTCGGGCGAGAAGTCCAGAGACAAGGTGGTGCTGGTGCGGGGCCTCACGGCTCAGGAGGTTCAGGCGAGGCTGCCCGGGTGATGGGTGGGGGTGTCGGGGAGTCTCACGACGGCGCGAGTGCGGCAGTTCCAACGTGCCCGGGGTGGCGAGGGTTGGAGGCCCGGCTCAGCCTTGTCCGGTCAGAAGGCCTCCGAGAACATCGAAGTTTTGCTCCGCGGCCGCCTGCAGCTCCGCCGCGGTGGCCCGGCGCTTCTCACTGCCGACCCCCGCCTCCGCCAGGATCCCATCCACCAGCGCCGTCAGTCGCTCCTGAGTGCAGCCCCCGAGCTTGACCACAGGCTGCCTCGCTCGACCGCCGAAGGCATTGAGCTTCGGATCGTAGGAGATGCCCACGGCCGGGACCGCCTGGGCCGCGGCGAAGATAATGCCGTGCAGACGCATGGAAACCACGGCGCGGCTTTGGGCCACCACCCCCATGAGCTGCGCCGGACCATCGGAGCAGCGCACCAGGCGTGTGTGGCGATCCGCGCGGCAGAGAGCCTC
>CAYRFY010000115.1:9415-10130 GCA_964423635.1 uncultured Armatimonadia bacterium
CTCGGCGATCGCGACGTCCTCGGGTTCCTGGAACGGGACGGCAATCGCCCGCAGCCCATACCGGCTCCGGGCGCTCTCGGTGATCGAGGCCAGCATCGGCATCAGGCGAGCCACTCCCGCCCAATCCCGCAGTGACAGCAGCAGGAGCCCGGAGCCGCCGTCCACCTTCGCATCCTCCAGGGCCGCCGTGGCCGCCTGCATGTCGGGTTGCAGTAGCAGTGCCGGGTCCGCGGTGAGCACCGGTTCCACCCGCTGCACCCCCAACCGCCTCAGCTCCTGGATGGTCTCCTCGTCTCTGGCCGTGATGGCGGCCAGGGCCTCGTACTCCCACCGCGCCAAGAGCCGCAGACCGGGGTTCCGCAGCGGCCCGAACCCCTGGGCAAACACCATCGCCGGTACCCGCCGCATCCGCGCCATCCGCAGAACCGCCAGATAGTACAGCGCCGACTTGGCCGAGGTCGCGTCCTGGATCAGACTCCCGCCGCCCTGTAGCAGCAGGTCGGCGGCGGCCAGCTCACGCCATATGTCCCCCATACACCACCGCTGCACCGCCTCCACACCGTGCTCCCGCCGGGTGGCCGCCGGGTCGGCGGACAGCACGCACGGCCGACAATCCGGGAAATGGCGTGCCAATCCCTGCACAATGGCCGCCAGCACCGCCTCGTCGCCGGCGTTCGAAAACCCATAGTAGCCCGAGATCACACAGCGCATAGCA
>CAYRFY010000115.1:10140-10396 GCA_964423635.1 uncultured Armatimonadia bacterium
CTGGGCGGAAGTGGCGAATCGGCGGGTCGCGGGTCGCGAGTCCGCAGCGTCAACGGCTACGGCGGGAGAGGCGACGGCGTGTACGGCCATTGCGGCGACGGCGACGAGGCGACGGCAGAGCTAACGAGATCCCCGCCCGCACCTACCCTTCGGCGGACGACCGGCCCGGAGACGAGTCCGAGGGCTGCAGCCGCCTGATGAGCGGCCACACCACGTACCACAGGGCAACCCCCAGCAAAGCGCCCACCCACAGACC
>CAYRFY010000115.1:10484-15268 GCA_964423635.1 uncultured Armatimonadia bacterium
TCCGGCGACCATACCGATCCACAGCCCCCTGCGCCATCCGGCCAGCAGCAGGACAAGGCTCACGATCATCAGCGGATGGCCCACGAGAATCTCCTTGGTCCTGGGGCGCACCAGCAAGAGCTTGTCCAGGAACGAGCGGACAGCCAGCTCGAGCTCCGAGGGCGGCAGAACACTCACATTCCCGGAGCGCATGAGCATCACCGCGGCCGCCGCCAGCCCCAGCACAATCAGGCCCACATGCCAGTAGCGCACCAAAGCCTGTCCCACGTCCAGGGCGCCTGCGCGGAGGGCTGCCCATTCCCCGGCGTCCTTGTCCATCTCGGCTTCCACCTTGCGATAGGCCTCGGTACCACGGGCGATGAACACCAGCGCCACCGCCAACAGGGGCACGATCTGCGCCAGCTTCACACCGCGGAAGGCGGCGATCTGCATCATATGCGGAAGATCGCTCATACAGGCCGCGGCCAAGAGGCCGCCCAGAGCGCTGACGGCCGAAATGCCCAAAAAGAGCGTGATACCACGCCCGACGGAGGGCTCGCGGCTCCCGGACGGAATGCGGAGCCTGGTCATCGCCAGTGTGGGAAACAAGACTGCCGCGCCCAGGGGGCCGGCGGCCGTGGCCAGTCCGCGGGCGGCCACGGCGGCCGCGGCCGCCAGCACCACGTCGGCGGCCAGCAGGCCCCAGAACAGCCGGGACGACAGGGGGCAAAACAACCCCACCAGCCAGATGAGGGCCGCCCCAATCCCGGCCAGGAGCACGATGAGGGCCGGCGTCGACACCGAGGTGAGCGGGTAGACCTCGGGCTCCCCAAGAGCAAAACCCGCCTTCTCCATCTCGCTGCATACGCTGCCCACGTACTGCTCCGCGGCCGCGATGGGATTCTCGGCCGCCCGGTCGTACGGGCGCAGGTAGCAAAGGCGCACATTACGCTCGCGCACCGCCTTCAGGAAGCGCTCCACGGCACGCTCGGGGGGCACCTTGATCATCTCCGCCTGTGCCAGGGCATGGCAGCGGACAATCCGGCACTTCATGGCGCCGGCCATTTTGGCGTCCCCAAACTGCTTGGCCATCTCGATATAGCCGAACCGTATGCCCCGCTGCTCCATCTGTGTGGCGGCGTATTTGACCAGGTCGTGGACCCCGTAGACCTCCAGGCCTGAGAAGACCACCAGGGTGCAGTCTATCGCCGTCAGGGCCTCGAGGCTGGCGTTGATGGCTGCCTTGGTGAGCGCCATCTCGGCGATGGGGCGAGCCACGATCTGCAGTCCCGCCGCGCGAGCATCCTCCACCGCGGTCTCGCGGTAACCGACCCCCATGGGTCGTAGAAGATCCAGGGTACCGATGTTGTCGTAGACCAGGCCCGGCCCTGCGGGGAGCGAGGCATAGTCGGCCATGTCGACCTTGAGGTCCGCCGAAGGGCCCGAATAGGGCCGGCCCCGTGGAATGCGCGCCGCGAGCTGACTCAGCACGCGATCCCGCACGCTGGGTGCCGGCACAAGAATAGCGAAATCATCGCCCTCGTAGAGCTGCACCTTGTGCTCATCGATCAGGTCGCCCACACACTGCTCGCGGATCATCAAGTGGGTCGCCCCCGCGCTCTTCATGCGCCTGAGCGCCTCCACCGTGTCGATGCCGGACAGCGCGCCCAGCTCCACCAAGAAGGCGTAGTCCACCGTAATCCCGACGGTCTGGTTCCCTCGCTCCACGCCGACGCGCCGCGCCAGCACTGCGGCGGCCGCGACCACGGCAAGACCGATCACGACACACAGGACTGCTCTATGTTGCCTGGGCATGGAGGTTCATGTCGCTCCTGATGTGGAGGATTTTCGGTGATGATGAGCGTAACGCGCTCCCGGCGCTTCTCTGCGTTGTCATCATCCCTGCGCCGCCGGCAAGACCGAACTCCGTCGTCGCAAGCCCGGGCGGCGCAGACCCGCGCTCGCGCCGGTTAGGCGAGGAAGCTCGTCTGATGCCAAGAGGTTGCTCGAGCCGCTCTGTTCGGGAGCGGAGTTCTCACGATGACACTCCCACCCGAATGTGGGCTCTTCGGCCGGAGCTCTACGGCCCCTGTAGCTGCCCGAGGCTCTCCAGCGCAGGCTGCGGTCTCAGCGCCGTCGCCAGCTCCAGGGCCTCAAGAAGCCGCTCCGGAGCGTCAACACCGACAATGACGCGTCTGGCGCCGAACTCCAGAAGCACTCCCCGGTTCCCCCGAGTGTTGTAACAGCCCACACCCCTGCGGCCCCGGCGCACGCCCCAGCCGCCGAAGTCCACGATCGGACTGAACTTCACCGCCCGGTAAGACCGCAGTTGTGTCAGAGCGAAGCGGAACCGGATCAGTTGCAGAAGGCCCCAGGTGATGCGCAGTTCCGCGTCGGTGACCAGTACACGCATGCGCCACACCAGCGCGACAATGAGCAAGGCCGGGAGTCCGGCCAGCGCCACCGCGAGTGCCGCCACGTCGGTCCGGGCAGCGGCGGGGGCGGAGTAGACGATAAGGCCCGTGCTCACGGAAAGCACGCCCAGTACGAGGGCGGAGACCAGCGGATGGAAACCGAAGGTGCGGTCATACAGTACGGGCCCGTCCTGTGGCATCCAGAGCCTCCCTCAACTGAGCTCAGTTTAGCACACCGATGGCCACAACGTCACGAGGGACAAAGCCGCCCCCGGCGATCCGGGTGTGGGAGCACCCAGTGCGCCTTCACTTACCCCCGGTCTGCGGAGGCGAGTAAGGCGAGGGGTCCCATCGAGGGACAGGAATGATAGTCGTCCGCGGGCACGGCCCAAGTCGGCGGGGCGAGCCTATAGGGGGGCTCGCTGCAAGATCCCGCAACCTCGATCGCGCCCGGTTCACCCATGGGCAGATACCGGCACGGCCTCCCGTCGCAGGCGCCTGTCGGCCAAGTCGATTGGGCCGGCTGCGTGCCTCGATGCGTTGGGTCGAGGCGCGCAAGATGAGTGCCGTCATGGTCTTGCGAATGTGCTATGCCCGCATTGAGGACGCGCTTACCCACCCTAGGTCACCCGGCCGCACATGGTCCAGGGGCGCGGCAGGGCCTTGCCGGCGGGCTCGGAGGTCCCCACCGGCGGAGGGCGAATAGTGCCGCAACGTCAAACCCGCCCACCAAGGAGTGATCGGCTCCATGAAGCGAATGTGCCCATGCGTACTGGTGACAGTCGTGCTCGGCCTGGTACTGAGCGGCTGCTCCCGTCCCCGACCCGCGGACACACCGGGCCTGCCGCCTTCCGCCGCCGATCGGCCCGCCCCGACCGCCGGCGCCACGGGAGAGCTGACCCTATGGACGATCTGGAACTCCGAACCGCGGAAGACGGCGCTGGAGCACATCGTCGCGGGGTTCGAGAAAGCCAATCCCGGGGTCAAGGTCACCGTCAGCAATCTGGAGCCGGATGCCTACAAGACCAAGATCCGCGTGGCTCTCGGGGGCGACAACCCGCCGGACATCTTCTTCGTCTGGAGCGGCGAGAAGATGCTGCACAACTTCGTGCGCGGTGGCAACTGCCTGGACCTCACCCCCTATCTGGACGCCGACGGGGGCAGATGGCGACAGGCCCTGGTGGCCAACTCGCTTTCTTCGTTCACCCACGACAATGCCACGTGGGGGATACCCTACCTTCTGCAGTGCACGTTCTTTTTCTACAACAAGGACATCTTCAGCAAGGCCGGGGTCGCGGTGCCCAAGACCTGGTCGGAGCTCACCGAAGTGTGCGGCAAGCTCAAGCAGCAGAACATCACCCCCATCGCTCTGGGTAACCTGGAGCGCTGGCCGGCCCACCACATCCCCTGCGTGCTGTTCCAAAGGCTCATGGGGCACGACACTGTGATGGCCCAGTACGACCCGCTGGGACCCGGCGATTACTCGGATCCCCGCTGGCTGCAGGCCCTGGACATGTTCCAGGAGACGGTGGATGCGGGCTTCTACACACCCTCGCCCAACGGCGTCAGCCGCGCCGACGCACGGATGATGTTCTACACCGAGAAGGCCGCCATGTTCTATACCGGAACCTGGGACTTCGCCCAGCTCAGCGAGAACGGCGAGGCGCCCAGTAGCTTCTGGAACAAGTGGGACTTCTTCAACTTCCCCGCCGTGGAGGACGGCGCCGGCGAGCAGGAGGCCCTCGAGGGCTCCGCCGACGGCTATGTCGTATCCGCCAAGTCCAAGCACCCCGACGAGGCCGTGGCCTTCCTCAAGTACATGACCTCCCAGCCGGTAGCGGCGGCCTTCGTCGATGAATGCAAGGAGCTGGTGCAGGTCCACGGTGCCGTGACAGACGACAACTCCAACTGGTATCTGCGGCGCTACGCCAAGATGGTGCAGGACGCCGACGTGGTCTCGGCCTGGACGGACACGATGATGGAGCGCTCCGTGGCAGAGACCTTGATGAACGGCATCCAGGGGATGATCGCAGGCGAGAAGGCTCCCGAGCAGGTGATGAAGGAGGTCGCGGCCCGGCAGGCGGAGGTCAAGAAGGAACTCCAGGCCACTCAAGCCGCAGGCGGCAAGACCGCAGACGATGGCTAGGCCCGCTCCGGGTGATCTGATTCACAAATGGAAGAAGCCCGGCAGCAAGTGCCGGGCTTCTTCGTTACGTTTGGAAGGCTGCTACCCGAAGAAGGTGGGGACCTGTCCCTTTCTGAGATTCTCTCTCCTCAGTTCCAGGCCCGGGTGCAGTCCAGAGAAGTCACGCCGAACGACAGCTATTTCTTCTTGCTCCCGCAACCACAGCCGCACCCTGACTTCTTGGTCTCCTCTTTTTTGGCGCCTTC
>CAYRFY010000116.1:0-5624 GCA_964423635.1 uncultured Armatimonadia bacterium
CGGACAGGGCCCGGGCAAGAGACTTCAGTGCATTCGCGGCCCCAGCCCCGGCTTTCGTGGCCTTATTGAGTGTCCCGCAAGCCTCGACGGCACTCTCCACGTTGTCCGCGATCTCGTCCCTGGTCGCGGCATCGCGCGCGGAGTTCGTGGTCTCGATGGCCCCGCCCAGCGCATCCATCGGGGCCTTCATAACCGAGGGGTAGACAACCTCACCCGCGGCCGCCGGGCCTATCCCCGCTCCCAAACCCAGCGCTGCCAGCGATAGAACCACGAGCACCAACCCGTTCACACCTGTGCAGTGACGCAATGCGAACACTCCCTTTCCTCGTGGAACCCCAACGGAATGGTCGGCCCAATGCAGTGAGCAGGAAAGAGGGCGGCAGCACTACCGGTGGCGCGACGAAGTTGCGGCCTGGCCCGCTTGCGCCACACTGGTGCCGGGGAGGGAGCGGCCACCTGCGCCCTCCGGGGTCGATAGGCGATCCATTCCAGGCGTTTCGGCGGTGTTCGGGAGGCGAAAGAGACGCCGGACGCTCCAACAGTATCGCTCGGCACACAGGTTGACTTTGGCCGAAAGCCACGATTTCCGAGAAGGGATGAAAACAAAAGCATCGAGGACAGCAGAAAACCGTTAATGACTATATATTATCATGATAGAAGCGTCGGTCGGTGTTGTCAACTGATATTGGTGTCTGCGGCCATATTCGAGACACATTACAGTGCCATCGCTATTACCATGGGTGTGAGAGAGACCCGAGATGCTTCGCGGATCCGCACTCACCGTACCTCCCAAGGTCCTCCGCCCCTCCGTGCCGAACCTCTCTTCCATTGCCCTGGAACGACGGCGCCGCCGTCGCTGGTTTCGTCTTCCGTGCCTGCCCGTCGCTTCCCGGTGCCCAGCCAAGGAGAGTGGCCTACCATGCCCCATCCGATCCTTCTCGCCGCTTGCGCGGCCGTTGTCTTCTCGGCCCTCCCCACATCGGCCCAGGAGGACCTCGCCGACTTCTGGCAGCAGGGGAAGGTCCGCGAGCTCTTGCTGTCCGGGCTGCCCAATGATGAAGCCGCTTTGGCCGACTGGGCCCAGAGCGGGGTGAACTGCGTCCTCGGGGTCAAGCCCGAACTGGCCCACAAGTACGGGATGAAGACCCGTTCGTGGTTCACGATGAACTACATGGACAGCCGCAACATGGAGGAGGAGACCATCAAATCCATGGCCGCCATCCGCGCCGACGGCAGCTATCTGCGGCCCTTCGACCCCCTCTTCCCCACCGTGGGGGAATACGGCTGGTCGGCGTGTGTGAACAACCCGCTGTGGCAGAAGCACAGTCAGGATACCTTCCGCCGCCAGGCCACCGAGGGCCACGACGGCTGCCACATCGACTTCGCCTCCCACTACGAGCCCTGCTTCTGCGAGCACTGTAAGGCCCGCTGGGCGGAGTGGGCCGGGGGGCATGGACTGGAGCTGGACCTGGCCGCCGCCGACAAGTCCGAGGATCTCCGGGTCCGCATGCTGGTGCGGGAGTTCCGCATTCATAGTGTGATCGACTTCCTGGCAGGGGTGCGCGCGGCCGCCCGCGAGGTCAAGCCGGGCTTCGCCATTGATGGGACGTACCACCAGGACAATGGCTCCACCTATCAGTGGGCCTATGGCGAGCATTTCGACCTGATGTGCATCGAGGGCACTACTCTCGGCCCGTTCCCTCCGGAGGGCGCGCAGGTTCCGTTCATGAAGCTGTCCCACGTGCTGAGCCGCCGCCCGGACAGGCGGCCGGCCTCGATGTCGGTGACCTATCATTTGCTTTCCGACGAGCAGGGCAACCGGTTCCACGGGCGCATGGCCGCGGATCGCGTGCGCGTGGCGCTGGGGGAGATCATCAGTCAGGGCGGGGTGTCGTGGCTGGGCCTGGGGGGCCCCAAGACCGGCAGCCTCGTGCGGGAGCACCAGGAGATCGTGAAGGCGTACTACTCCGCCGCACGAGACCTGGAGCCCGCGCTGGTGGACAGCGAGGACATCGGGGAATGCGCCATCGTGTTCTCGGCCAAGTCCTTCCTCTATAGCGGCCAGGCGCGCTCGCGGATGTATGCCATCGCCCACGCACTGATGCGGGCCCATGTTCCGTTCAAGATGGTCTCGGATGTGGGCCTGCAGGCCGCGGACCTGGCGGCCTCGGCTTTCGCCGTGGTGCTGCCCGCTCCGGTGCTGTCGGATGCCGCCTGCGCCGCATTAGAGCAGTACGTCCGGGAGGGTGGCAGGGCTCTGGTGATCGGCGATGATGCGGCCACGCTCACCGAGGACTGGCGGCCGCGGGAGGATCGCCCCCTTGCCGCGGTCGCGCCGGAAGGGGATAATGAGCCTCCGACACGGGAGCTGGGCCGCGGCGTCTGCCACTACTGGAAGGACGAGCTGTTCGGCGGCAAAGCTCTGGGAGCGGCGCAGTACGTGGAGTTGGATCAGGAGGCGCCCGTCGCTCTGGCCGTGGAGGGCTTCAGCAAGTCCGAGGGGGTCACGGGAACCCCGGACAGCAACTACTCGTTGTATGTGGACCTGCAGCACACGGATGGGACGCCGATGTGGGGGAAGGTGGCGACCTTCGCCACCGGTACCCACGACTGGCAGTTCTCCCGCTGCATCATCACCTCCGACCGCCCGTTCAGGGGCGCCAACGTCCACATGCTGTTCCGGGGCCATGGAGGGACCGTCTGGTTCCGGGATGTACGCTTCGGTGAGTGGGACGCGGAGAAGGGGCAGATCAAGCGCAACCTGCTGGGCGCCACGGTGAGGGACGCCGGGGGCAAGGTCTACACCGCCGGTCCCGGCGAGAATGCCACCGCCGGCGCCTGGGGCCCGTACCGGGACGGGTTCGAGGTGGAGGAGATGCTGGACATGGGGCTGTGGATCAAGATGTCCTCGGTCGCGGCCCTGTCCATCTCCGCGCTGCATACGGCGGACATGAGCGCCGCGCAGAGGGTGATGGACCGGCTCGCGCCGCTCTTGCCCGAGCGGCGGATGCTTCGTCTCAGCGGTGAGGGCGCGGATAATGTGTACGTCGACCTGTGCCGCAACGACCGCTATCTGACGGTGCAGCTTGTCAACTACGCCGCCGAGCTGCACCCGGAGCTGCCTGAGCTTGAGCAGCAGGAGCAGGACAGGAGTCTCCCCACCGGGGAGCTGCAACTGAGCTTGAAGCTGCCCGCCGGGGTTACGGTTGATGCGACGCAGGCCAAGATCATTCAGCCGGAGCGCGAGGCGGCGGTAACCGTCGCTTCGGATGGCGATACGCTGAAGCTCTCGGTGGAGCGCCTGCACCAGTATCTGGCCGTGATGCTGCCGCTGTAGAGGCGCGGCCGAAAACCCATTTCGGCGGGTCACGGACCCGCCGCGTCGGGCTGGAGACTCAGATTATGCAGGTTCTGGGCGGGCGCCGACTCACGTCGCCTCACCCCCTGCACATACTTGCGGCGAGGCGGTGGGTCGTGCCTCCCCCCGCCTGCCGGGGGATTGAGGGGGGCGCCGTACGGCCCGCGGTCCGCAACGGCCGGGACCCCACCGCAGGCGGGGAGGGAGCACGGCCAACGGCTCCTCTCCGCCCACCCCTTACTCCGCCAGACGGCGGAGACGGGGGAGACGATCCCGCCCAGCGGGAGCGAGCATTCTGTGCAAGACTAGGGCCAAAGCTGGGTCCAGTGCGTTCCTGCAAAACCTGAGTGGAAGGCCCGATCCCGCCTTGCGGGACGCCTGTGAACGGCTTCTGGACCAGACCGCCGGCCGCCGGCGGCTGCGTCGCCGCTCCATCTCGGCACACCACCTCGAGGCAACGATTTGAGCATCCCGCGTCCATACAAACCGCGGCCCAAGCGTGACCCGCGCATCAACCGGGTGCTGTGGGCGGGCGTGTACTTTGGCCTGGTCATTGGGCTCTTCGCCGGCCTGGCATTCTGGGGACTTCTAGTGCTCGGAGGGGCGCCGCTGTGGGTCGAGCGCGGCCGCGCCGTGCTGTCGCTGCTTCTGTGTGGGTTAATGGGTGCGCTGGCGGTCGCCGCCTGGGTCTGGGGATACCGGGGCCTGGAGTTGGTGGGGAGCGAGCTCGTGACCCGCACGGGGATGCTGCTCAAGAGGCCCTTGATACGCCTCATCAGGGTGGATGACGAAGGCGACAGAGAGCAGTTGGCCACCACCATGAGCGAAAACCTCGCCCGGCGCCTGCTGGCCTGGCCCTGCGGGGTGCCGATGGCCCTGCATCTGGGGCTGTCCACGACCCCCAGGCCGCTGGACCCGGGGCCGACCGGCGCCTTTCTGGGGGTGGGGCTCGCGGGCTGGATCGTCGCGCTGGTGTTGGCCAAGTTCTGGCTCTTGCCCGCTCCGCCTCCCGTGCCCCCGCAGACAGGGCCTACGCCCATGCAGATCGAGCACGCCCGCCAGAATGAGGCGGAGATGGACAGCACTTTGCAACTGGCGGTCTCCCGAGCCCGGCGCGCCAAGGACGCCGGAGACTCTGAACAGGCCCTCACCATTCTCCAGGAGGCCCTCCGGAACGCGGGGGCCGCAGGGCGCAGCGTGGCCCATCTGCAGGTGCACTGGATGCTGGGCTGGCTCTACGCCGACCGCGGCGACAAGGGCGCGGCCCTGGCCATGTTCCGAGCGGTCACCGAGCTCAGCGAGCCGGGCACTCAGTTTCATGAGGAAGCGAAGGCCGCGTTCCTGAGGATCAGCGAGCAACTGAGCGAGCAAGAGGAGGTCCGGCGCGCCCCGCAGCGGCTGCTGCCCGAGCCGCGCGACGACGATGCGCCGGACCCGGCTTCCCCGTCCGCGAGCGCGGAGCCCGACCGGTAGCGCGCCGCCCGTGTCTCACGACGCACCCAATGGTTAGCGGCAACAGCCGGCGATGGGCTAAAGACCCGGGTACCTGCGGGCCCCATCTGCCCTTCTCTCCGTGTCGACATCGCCGCTCATCGGCCGAGGTGGATAGTCTTGGCACGCATCGCCGACAGCAAAGGGCGTGAGGACGACAACTCCGGCTACACGCGGCTGCTGGGCAACCGCCAATTGGGGCAGTTGCTGAGCCGCATCCATGCCACCGTGATCCGCAACGGCAATGAGCTGGAGGATATGCTGGCCCGGCATTGCCCTTACCGCGCAACAGGGCTCAAGGAGCGCGTCAGCGGGGCCCTGGTTCTGTTCACCCAGCCCAGGGAGGTGTACTTCGGCGAGGCGCTTCACATCCGTCCCGGCCAACACCAGGCCGTGGCCGACGTGGTGATCCTCGACAACACCAGCCGCCGGGCCATCGTCGTCGAGCTCAAGGACGGTGACGAGTTTGATACCAAGAAGGCCGACGGGGAGTTGCGGAGCATTGCCCCCCTTGCCACCGCCATTGGCGAGCGTCTCGATTACACTCCGGAGTACTTCTTCTGCTGCTTCAACCAGGAGGACAAGCAGGTCATTGTCCGCGGCGCCAAGGGTCGCTTCGCCGAGGAGCGCGTGATGACCGGCAGGGAGATCTGTGAGCTGCTGGCGGTGGATTGGCGGATGATCCGCGATCAAAGAGAGCGCGATAGGCGCGAGAACCTGCGCCACTTCGTCAGTGAACTGTCGGCGATGCCGGAGATCATGGCCATGCTCCGCG
>CAYRFY010000116.1:5634-15256 GCA_964423635.1 uncultured Armatimonadia bacterium
GCACCCGCCGGCACCGCCCCCCCCGCGCGCTAAGAGCATCGCCGCAAGAGCTCAAAACACGGAGGCGGAGTGACCTCACTCCGGTTCCCGTATTGGAGGTACCAACGATGGCACCGAAGCTGGTGGATTGCGAACACTGCGGAGGCAAGAAGATGTGCAACAGGAGCGGCGGCCGGAGCTGCCGCGTCTGTATGGACGCCGCCGGAATGGGAAAGCGGGCGTGGGCCACGGTGCGCTGCTCCTATTGCGGCGGACGGGGCAAGGTAGTGGCCCCGGACGTGGAAGAGGAGCAACCCGAAGCCGACGAGGCTCAGGCCGACGAGCCCGAGGCTACGAAGACCGAATAGGCCGCTTGCCCCCCCTGCTGCCACCGTAGGGACAGGGGCGGAAAATCCCGGCGGCGAGGCGCAACCACTCGCCTTGCCGCCTGTCCAACACAATTGACGCCGAGTCCGGGCTGTGCTACTATAGCGTCCGGATCAGCGGTCGTTGTTGCAGTTTGGTTACACGACCGCTTTTCGCGTTGCCAGTCGTACCGTCTCCGATACCGGCCCAGGAAGGGAGCGACCTCCAGGCAGGAGAGCGGAACAAGGCGACTGGTCTGACCGGCTCAGACGCGCTCGCGGCCCCGGAGTGAGGAAACATAGGCCACTCCCTCCACCCGGCCGCACATGAGACACGAGCCGCAGTCAGGAGCCCCGGACAAACGCAATGAGGCCGGGGTGTCGTGTCAAACTATGGAGGGTATCCAAAAATGAAAAAGCTCGTGATCTGCACGCTGGCACTGCTCGTGCTCGTCAGCCCGGTCTTCGCACAGAGGACCAATCCGGCTGAGACCGTGCCGTTCGACCACTGGGCATATGACGCCGTCCAGACCCTGGTCGAGAGCGGCATCATCGTCGGTTACCCCGACGGTAGCTTCAAGGGCGACCGCGCCATGACCCGCTATGAGTTCGCCATGGCTCTGTCCCGCCTGCTCGACGTGGTCCGCATGGACGCCCCCGCCGCTGGTGACAAGGGCGAGAAGGGCGACAAGGGCGACAAGGGCGACAAGGGCGACCCCGGTGCGAAGGGCGACAAGGGTGACAAGGGCGACCGCGGTCTGCCCGGCACCGCCGCCTTCCGCGGTGAGAAGGGTGACAAGGGCGACAAGGGCGACCCCGGCGAGAAGGGTGAGAAGGGCGACAAGGGCGACAAGGGCGACAAGGGCGACCCCGGCGAGAAGGGTGACAAGGGTGACAAGGGCGAACCCGGCGCTGTTGGCGCCGCGGGAGCCAAGCCCACCGAAGACGAGCTTCGCGAGATCTGCAAGAAGCTCCTTGACGAGTTCAGCGCCGACATCAACGCCCTGCGCGACGATGTCGATGCCCTCGAAGAGGACGTCTACGATCTGAGCGACCGCGTGGCTGTTCTCGAGGCCAACGCCAAGGCTCCGCGTGCCTTCGGATACATCGACTACCGCATCGGGGTTGCCAACGACCTCGGCATCAAGAACGAGTTCAATGCCCTGACCGCCAAGCTCGGCATCGAGGGCAAGCTCAGCGATGCAGCGTCGGCTCGCCTGGCGCTCAAGTACCGCAACGGTACCGCCGCGTGGGGTACCTCGCAAGTCGATCCGTATGGTGGCGCGATCGCCGGCAGTCCGGCCCTGTGGCTGGATGAGGCCTGCGTCATGTTCTCCACCCGTGGGGCCGGCAACTGGACCATCGGTCGTCAGTTCGTCGACGAGGGCCTCGGCCTTCTCGTGAGCAATGACCGCATGGCTCAGAACGGTATCCGCGCACAGATGACCGACCTGTTCAACACCAACCTCGACCTGAGCGTGTTCGCCGGCACCTCCGACGCGGGCTACGTGTTCGCGCCGACCGCCGGGACCAATCCTGCGGATGGCTATCTGACCGCGTCACTGCACTACGCTCAGCCCACCTGGCGCATCGGTGGTAACTATCTGATCGATGGCTATGGCGACGAGCAGGGCTGGTCCGCCGACATGTGGGCCAAGATCAGTGGCAACGGTTGGGGCGGCCCCCGCGAGATCTACGCGGAGTACGCTCAGCAGACCCGCAGCGCCGCCGACGTCGACCTGACCAACAAGAACCACAACACGCCGGAAGCCATCATGGCCATGGCGGACCTGTGGAAGGGCAATAGCTGGGCCCTCCGCGGGTACTACTCCTCGATCGGTGGCGGCTACGACGTGTACTATAGCCGCATCAACCCGTACTACGAGAACTACAACCGCAACGAGCCCTTCTGGCCCAGCGTGCCGTGGGAGCGCTTCCTGCGCAACCCGCTGGCCATCACCAACGTCGAAGTCTACGGCGCCAAGTTGGACTTCTACCTGGGCTCCGTCCCCTTCGAGGTCGCCTACTACGGCCTCCAGGACAACAACTCCGTTGACTGGGCCAAGTCGCCGTGGTTCAATGCACTCGGCGGAACTCCCAACGAGGTTCCGGTTCAGACCATCATCTCTCTGCGAACCAGCACCGAGGTTGCCGATGGCGTTCGCGTCGGTCTCACCGCTGGCTTCCAGTCCTTCAACGACAACTGGCAGTCCGACATGCCCGATCAGAAGATGATCGCCGGCGACGTGACGGTGTCCTTCTAGGACCTCCGTCCTCGATGCAGTACCAGGGGGCCCCACCTCGCGTGGGGCCCCCTTTTGCTTGCCCCCGCGCCCGGGGCTCCAACGCCGATCCGCCTCGTCGCGTCAGGTGCCCCCCGTTCCCCTCGACCGCTCCGGCTCCAGCGGGGCCGGACCCGCCCCCCATCATGCCTTGAGCCTCCGGATTGCGTCCCCCACCGGCCCCTGTGCCCCCTGCTACCGCTGCAACTTCTCCCTCCTCTGCGTGTCCAATTGCGTGGGTGTCCGTTGCGTTGACGACTCCTTTGGGCTGTGCTATCATGCCTGCTGGCTTGGTGGTCGTTGTTGCAGACGGTTTACACGACCGCCTTCACCTCAACACTCACGCCGCATCCGATACCGGCCCACGAAGGGAGCGACCTCCGGGCGGGAGAGCGGAGTACCGTGGGTGGTCTGACCGGTTCACACACAGCCGCGGCTCAGGAGCGAGGAAACATAGGCCACTCCCTCCAGCCGGCTGCAATCGCCACATGAGCCGTCGTCAGAGACCCCGGCCGTGACGTCTCAGTCGGGGTGTCGAGCCAAAACACGGAGGGTATCTAGATATGAGAAAGCTCGTAGTCTGCACGCTGGCAATGCTCGTGCTCATCAGCCCGGTCTTCGCGCAGAGGACCAATCCGGCTGAGACCGTGCCATTCGACCATTGGGCATATGACGCCGTCCAGACACTGGTCGAAAGTGGCATCATCGTCGGCTATCCCGACGGTAGCTTCAAGGGCGATCGCGCCATGACGCGCTATGAGTTCGCCATGGCTCTGTCCCGCCTGCTCGACGTCGTCAGGATGGAGGCCCCCGGAGCCGGTGACAAGGGGGACAAGGGCGACAAGGGCGACAAGGGCGACAAGGGAGACCCCGGTGAGAAGGGGGAGCGAGGCGACAGGGGCGAGAAGGGCGACAAGGGCGACAAGGGCGACCCCGGCGAGAAGGGGGACAAGGGCGACAAGGGCGACAGGGGTGAGCCCGGCGCAGCCGCCGTTCGCGGCGACAAGGGCGAGAAGGGCGACAAGGGCGACAAGGGCGACCCCGGCGAGAAGGGGGACAAGGGCGACAAGGGCGATAAAGGCGACCCCGGTGAGAAGGGCGAGAAAGGCGACAAGGGGGATCCCGGTGATGTTGGCCCCGCGGGCGCCAAGCCCACCGAGGCCGAAATCCGCGAGATCGCCAAGAGGCTCCTGGACGAGTTCAGCGCCGATATCTCGGCCCTGCGCGATGACGTCGATGCCCTGGAGGAGGACGTCTACGACCTTAGCGACCGCGTTGCGGTCCTGGAGGCCAACGCCAAGGCCCCTCGAGCCTTCGGGTTCATCGACTACCGCATCGGTCTCGCCAATGACCTGGGCATCAAGAACGAGTTCAATGCCCTGACCGCCAAACTCGGCATCGAGGGCAAGCTCAGCGACGAGGCGTCGGCCCGTCTGGCTCTCAAGTACCGCAGTGGCACCGCTGCCTGGGGCACCGATCTGGTTGACCCCTACGGCGGCGGTCTTGCGGGGGCCCCGGCCCTCTGGCTGGACGAGGCCTGTGTCACCTTCTCCACGGGTGGTGTACTTGCCGGCAACTGGACCCTTGGCCGGCAGTTCGTGGACGAGGGGCTGGGCCTGCTGGTCAGCAATGAGCGCCAGTCCCAGAACGGCATTCGCGCCCAGCTCACGGATCTGTTCAGCAGCAGCCTGGACCTGAGCGTGTTCGCGGGCACCGCCGACACCGGCTATGTGTTCGCTCCTCAGCCCGGTGTTGCCGCGGCCAATCTCCCCGCCGACGGCTATCTGTCCGCGGCCCTGCACTACAGCCGACCCACCTGGCGCATCGGTGGGCAGTACCTGATCGACGGCTACAACGACGAACAGGGCTGGTCGGCGGACATGTGGGCCCTCATCAGCGGCAACGGCTGGGGCGGGCCCCGCGAGGTGTACGCCGAGTACGCCCAGCAGACCCGCAGTGCCGGTTGTGTCGATCTCACCGCCGGCAGCCACCACACGCCGGAAGCCATCATGGCGCTGGCCGACCTGTGGAAGGGCAGCCGCTGGGCACTCCGCGGTTACTACTCCTCGATCGGTGGCGGCTATGACATCTACTACAGCCGCGCCAACCCGTACTTCGAGAACTACAACCGCAACGAGCCCAACTGGGCCGCCGTGCCCTGGGAACGGTTCGTCCGCAACCCCCTGGCCATCAACAACGTCGAAGTCTACGGCGCCAAGCTGGACTTCTACCTGGGCTCTGTCCCCTTCGAGATCGCCTACTACGGTCTCCAGGATAACAACGACCTCACCTGGGCGCGGTCGCCGTGGCACAGTGTGCTCTCCGGTGATCCATCAGAGGTCCCGGTCCAGACACTCCTCTCCTTCCGCACCAGCACCGAGGTCGCCGAGGGTGTGCGAGTCGGCCTGACTGCGGGCTACCAGTCCTTCAATGACAACTGGCGTCCCGATGTGTCCGATCAGAAGATGATCGCCGGCGATGTAACGGTGGCCTTCTAGGCACGCCGTCTTCTCAGCATCAGGGGGGGCTCCACACCATGGGGCCCCCCTTCTTCTGTGCGCGTTGCTTGGCCTCATTCCGGCCCCCCTCTCGGACCGCATCCGCGCCTGCGCGCGCCCCGGGCCCACGTCATCCCCCCTCTTCTCCGCTGCCCGCTAATCTCCGCCCCCGCACGGCGCAGCGCCCCTCGGGGGCCTGTGTGCGATTACCCACACAGGCAAGAGCCCCGCGAATGCACGCGGGGCTCTTGCCTGCAGCTCTCGGCCTTTGCTCCGCCAATGGCCCAGGCTACTTGGGACGCACGTACTCGTCCAGCTTGGGCTCGACCATGCTCTTGCGCAGACGTGGGAAGCTCGGCAGCTCCGCGGGCAGCGCCCCTTCGTAGCCTCGCAGCAGGGGTCGTGCGTACTCCACGAACTCCTCGGTGACACCGTTCTTGCGCTCATTGAGCCAGTCCAGCGGCACCAGACGGGTCTCGTCGGCAACGCTCATCAGTGACGTCGTCTCGGTCTCGAAGACGAAGGGCTCGCTGGACTTGCGCTGGATCGTGACCATGATGTCGGTCTCGCCCTCGCAGGCCCGATTGACGGCATCCGCGCCCACGGCATAGGCCTCGTCCAGGTCCACCTGCGAGGTGGCGAAGGCGAAGCAGCGCTGTAGGTTGCCCAGTCTGTCCGTCCGGGCTCGGACCCCCAGCTCCTCCTCGATCATCTCTCCCAGGGCCTCCGCCACGCCTCCGAGCCGGGCATGACCAAACTCGTCCACCTTCTGAGAGGTCGTGCCGATGCTGCTCTCCGCGAAGCCGAAGCCTTCGGATACGGCCACCACCAGATAGCCGTACTCGTCGTAGCAGCTCCTGCAATCCGCGAGGAATTCGTCCGGGTTTACCTCGACTTCGGGAACGTACACCAGGTGTGGTGCCATGTAGTCGTCCAGGCGTCCCACCTGTGTTGCGGCCGTCAGCCAGCCGGCGTGCCGCCCCATGACCTCCACGACCTCGACGGCGCCGAATGCCTCGGCATCCTTGGCCGCGAACTGCACACAGGAGGCCGCGTAGCGCGCGGCCGAACCAAAGCCGGGGCAGTTGTCGGTAACCACCAGATCGTTGTCGATGGTCTTGGGGATCCCGACGACCTGCATATCCCAGTCGCTGCCCTTGGCGAGCTCCGAGATCAGATGGCAGGTCAACTGTGAGTCATTGCCGCCGTTGTAGAAGAAGTACCTGATGTTGTGGGCCTTGAAGACCTCCATGCACCGTTCCAAGTCGGGGGTCTTGGGCTTGAGGCGGCAGGTGCCAAGCCCGGCGGAGGGCGTGGTCTTCAACGCGTCAATCGTGTCGGAATCCTCCCGAAACAGGTCGATCATCTGCTCGTTGAGAATGCCGCTGATCCCGTTCAGGGCCCCGTAGAAGGTCTGGATCTCGTCGCGCTTGTGGGCCGCCTCAACGGCACCGACGAGGCTGCCATTGATGACAATCGTCGGGCCCCCAGACTGGCCGATCAGAGCGTTCCCTTTGGGTGGCATATGAAATCCCCTCCTGATATGTCCAGATCCCGCGGTGGCCGCGAAGATGGTACTGAATATAGCTTCGGCAAGGGCTCCCGTCAAGCGCGACCACCCACGGCGGCATCTAGACCCTTGTGGCACTCAAAGAGCGGCGGGCCATGCCCGCCGCTCTTTCGAGATACACGACTACACCATCTGACCGGACTAGGCCACCGGGCTACTCAGCAGGGGCATCCGCCGGGGCGTCCGCCGGGGCATCTGCCGGAGCATCCGCCGGGGCGTCCATCGGAGCATCGGCCGGAGCATCTGCCGGGGCGTCCATCGGAGCATCGGCCGGAGCATCTGCCGGGGCGTCAGCCGGGGCATCCGCCGGGGCGTCTACCGGGACATCTCCCGGGGCATCTGCCGGGGGCGGCGGTACTGCATTCATCATCATCGGGTCCATCTCGGGCGGCTCGGGCTTCGGACAGCCCGTTACGGCGAGAACACCGACGACCAATGCTACGGCAACCAGCGCTACGACGAAGGTCCTGCTCATCTCTCCCAACCATCCTTTCGCGATCGACGACCTGAAATGACCGTCACGACTTGCCCCCAACCCGCCGTTCCTGACACGCAACCATTCTGGCTACCATCCCAACCCGGCGTGCCCGCGAGCCGCACCCGCGGCACCACACACCACCCCCGTGACATCAAACGCGCAGACGACTTCACTACCCCCGTCTTTCCCATCAGCAGGGCCGCTCATCACCGATGATGTCGCTGGCTCTGCACGGCTGTCTCAGCGCCTGGCGCACCATCTCCAGCTCTGCATCTTCCTCCCCTAACGGGTCCTGAAGACCGCCGCCCTGCTCATCGGGCTCAGGTGCCTGCTGCTCCGCGCCCTGCTCTGCCTCGCGGAACGCCTTCCGAGCCGCATTAGCGAACCCGGCGCGGTCCAGACAGGTCCCGATCCACCAGTAGAGCTGTGGGTCTAGCTCGCCCCCACTTAGTCCGTCCTCGAATGCGGTTACCGCTTCCAGCAGAGCCCGGCGGTAGCTGCGGACGTCCACGACCACCTGGTCACCGGTGCTTGCATCCGTGGCGGCGAAGACCTCCTCGGCAACCACGTACCGATTATAGCCCAATGAGAAGAAAACCAACGGGTCTCGGGCGCCCGCCTCGATGGCGGCCTCGAGACAGGACACCACGCGCTCGTACATCACCGTCTGGTAGAAGCACTCCGCCATGATCAACCGGCGCGTCGCCTCCCGGTCGCCGGGCAATCCGCGCATCCGGGACAATCGCGCGACGATTTCGCACAGGCCGGCATGCCGCTTGTCCGCAAGGTCACCGATCCCACTGATACTAACGCCATCGGCGTCGGTGAGGTTTCCCAGGGCCGCGTGATACCGTACTTCCCACTCCACCAAGTCGGCGAAACTCCGGCGCAGTGTGCGGTCACCGGCATCTTCGTCCGCAAGCCGCTGAGCGACGAAGTCGTAGTACAGCCGCGAGAAGGAGCTGACGGACTGCAGCCCACCCAACTGACGCAGGGCATGTCGGATACGGTCCATGTCAACAGGTCCTAGACTCAGGTGGCAGGCCACACAACCGTCGCGCCGCTCGCCCGTACCCCCGTGCAGCGGTGGCGAGACCTGCCGTGTCCGCGCAAAGGGCGCCGAAGCGGCGCCCTCGCGGACTCTACTTGAGGTTGACGGAAGCGCCGGCCGCCTCGAGCTTGGCCTTGACGTTCTCGGCCTCTTCCTTCGTCACGGCCTCGACCACGTTGGTCGGTGCACCCTCCACGAGTTCCTTGGCTTCCTTCAGGCCGAGGTTGGTCACTTCGCGCACGGCCTTGATGACCTGGATCTTCTCGGCCCCGATATCGGTCAGCACTACGTCGAACTCGTACTGCTCCTCGGCCTCGGCGGCCTCCACGGCCGCACCTGCCGCGGCAACCGCTACCGGTGCCGCAGCGGTGACGCCCCACTGCTCCTGCAGCTTGTCCTTCAATTCTACCAGCTCAAGCACGCTCAGTCCATTGATCGCGGTGATCAGCTCATCAACGGTCATCCCGATTCCTCCTAGTCATCCAGAGCAACGGCACCCGACCCGCTGCGATTGTGCTCGCACGGCCGCCACCTGTGCCCGGTAGTCTACTTTCCGCGCCCGTGACCGGGCCGGGGGTGCGCCCAGAGCGGCGCTCGACTTCAGTTGCCGTCCACTACGCCCCCTCGGAGGCGCGCTTGTCGGCCACGGCTTCCAGCGTCCGGCACAGATCGCCCAATGCGCCGCTGAGCGAGTAAACCAGGGCGTTCACGGGGCCGGCGATGCCGCCAACCACGGAAGCCTTGATCTCGTCCACCGGCGGCAGGTCGGCGAGAGCGAGAGCTTCCCTGGTGGCGAAGAACCGTCCTTCGACGAAGGCGGCCTTGATCTCCAGACGGCGCGCGGGGTCGTTGAGGCCCTTCGCAAAGTCCTTCATCGCCCTGGCCGGTCCGATGGCATCCTCGCCACAGAACGCGACGGCCGTGGGCCCGCTCAGGTGGTCCCGTATGGCTCCACACTCCAGATCGCCAAGAGCAATACCAAGCAGCCGGTTCTTGACGACCTCCAGGCTGCCGCCCGCCTCCAGGATCTTGCCCCGCACATCCGACATCGCGGCCACGGGCAGACCTTCGAACTCGCACAGGTAAAACGATGGCGATGATGCGAGCTTATCCCGCAGATGCGCCACCACTGCTTCCTTTTCCGGTGTAGGCACTATTTCACCTCCTCGGCCGTGGGTCGCAGAGACTGGACCCGGTGATACATGAAGACTGCTCAGGACAACCGCATTTAGAACGCAAGTAGCGGTGGGCTGCCACGCAGCCCACCGCCGAAGTCCACTGCACACCCGTCTTGCCCGAGGAAGCTGGGAAGGGAGCGATACGGTGACCTCGGCCGGCGCGCCAGACTGCGCTTACGCTACTGCACCGGCTGTCTTTGGCCTGCTATCAGGATCTCGTC
>CAYRFY010000117.1:0-4498 GCA_964423635.1 uncultured Armatimonadia bacterium
GCGAGGGGAGGGTGGCATACCCGCGGGCCTTCGCCCACAGCGCTCCCCCCATCCTGGGGTGCAAAGGTGCCGCCACGGGCGGCGCCGAAACTTGGGCTGCACAATACAAACGGAGGGAGACGTCGATGCTTGAGATGACTGTCCTGCTTCTGCTGGCCCTATCCGCCGTCCTGCTCGTGGCGACGGCCGCCGCTGCCGACGGCCTGCCGCGCCCCGAACACCCGCGACCGGATTTCCAACGTCCCTTGTGGCTCAACCTCAATGGCACGTGGCAGTTCGAGATCGACAATGATGACACCGGGCAGGAGCGGGGCCTGCGCACCGGCCACGACCTCGCCGGAGAGATCGTGGTGCCCTTCTGTCCCGAGAGCAAGCTGTCGGGAGTGGGGCACACCGACTTCATGAACCATGTATGGTATCGGCGAACGTTCCGGGTGCCGGCCGAGATGGCCGGCAGACGCCTGCTTCTCCATTTCGGGGCGGTGGACTTCGAGGCCCATGTGTGGGTCAACGGGAAGCCGGCGGGCTCCCACAAGGGCGGCTACACGCCGTTTTGCCTGGACGTCACGGCGCTGGTGGTCGACGGGGACAATGAGTTGGTGCTCAAAGCCTCCGATGATACCCGCTCCGGCCTGCAGGCCACGGGCAAGCAGTCTCACAAGCTCGAGAGCTACGGCTGCGTGTACACGCGAACCACGGGGGTCTGGCAGACGGTGTGGCTGGAGGCGGCCGGAGAGACGTGGCTGCGGGAGTACACCATCACACCGGACGTCGACGGCCAAAGAGCCTTGGTGCAGGCGTGGGTGGCCGGTCCGTGCGAGGGACGCAGTCTGCGGGTGCAGGTCCTGGACGAGGGCCAGCTCGTCTCCGAGGAGGTCGTTCCGGCGGCCTGGCGCTCCACGCTGGCCGTCCTGCCCATCACCGCGCCCAAACTGTGGGAGCCCGGCTCACCACACCTTTACGACCTCAAGCTCACCATCGAGACCGGGGGCGAGGTCCTGGATGAAGTGGACGGTTACTTCGGCATGCGCAAGGTGCGTATTGAGGGCAACCGCTTCCTGATAAACGGCAAGCCCATCTTCCAGCGCCTCATCCTCGACCAGGGCTTCTATCCCGACGGCATCTACACCGCACCCAGCGATGAGGCGCTCAGGCGTGACATCGAGCTCTCCATGGCCGCCGGGTTCAACGGCGCCCGGCTGCATGAGAAGGTGTTCGAGCCCAGGACGCTCTACTGGGCGGACAAGCTGGGCTATCTAGTATGGGGCGAGTACCCCAACTGGGGCCTCGATACGAGCAGCGCCGCCGCTTTGACCCAGATGACCGTGGAGTGGCAGGAGGTGCTGCGGCGCGACCGCAACCACCCCGCCATCATCGGCTGGTGCCCGCTGAACGAAACCGGCGCCGCCGAAGGCGACGCCATGGCACAGCAACTGGTGTCCGTCACCCAGCTCGTAGACCCCATCCGCCCCTTCCTGGACACCAGCGGCTACGTGCACTTGGTGCCCGGCACGGACGTCTACGACTGCCACAACTACGACCAGAACCCCGAGAGCTTCCGGTCCCTGTTCGCGCTGTTTGCGCTCACCGGACAGGAGCCGTGGAACAACAACCTCAACGACCACCGCAGCCGCTATCTGGGCCAGCCGTACTTCGTCAGCGAATACGGGGGCACCAAATTGGACACCACCGCCGGCGAGGGCGGTGCCTGGGGCTACGGGAGTGCCACCAGGAGTGTGGACGAGTTCCTGGCCCGGTACAAGCAGCTCACCGATGCCCTCCTGGACAACCCCAACATGTTCGCCTTCTGCTACACCCAGCTCACCGACGTGGAGCAGGAGCAAAACGGCGTCTATCGCTACGATCGCACGCCCAAGTACGATCCGGCGCTGCTGAAGGCCATCAATGCCCGCCAAGCGGCGTACGAAACCGGCGGGCCCGTGATCCGCGAGTTGGACTTGCAGACCCTACTCGCCACTTCTCAGCAGGCCGCGCAGACCTGGCGCTTCACCACACAGGCGCCGGAGGGCGACTGGACGACCGCCGCCTATGACGCCGCCTCCTGGCAGGAGGCGCCCGGGGGCTTTGGCACGGAGGGAACCCCGGGGGCACACATCGGCACCGAGTGGAGTACCGGGGACATCTGGCTGCGCCGTGAGTTCGAGGTGACCGACGCCGACCTCGAGCTGGTGTTCCTCAGCATCCACCACGACGAGGACGCCGAGGTGTTCCTGAACGGGAAGCAGATCGCCCACCTCACGGGCTACACGGTGGACTATCGGCTGGTGGATGTGTCACCGGCGGCCGCGGAGGCCCTGGTGGCAGGCAAGAACGTGCTGGCGGTTCACTGCCACCAGACCGTTGGCGGGCAGTACATCGATGTGGGCATTCTGGGACAGTAGGAGAAGCACGCCGGGGGCCGTCACCCCAGACCAGATGACCCGCCCGCGGAAATCGTCTGCCCTTGACGGCCCCGCTGTGCGGGGCCACCTGGCGATGGGCGAAAGCCCATCGGGGGTCACCCCGACCCCATACAACACCGCCGCCTCAGAACGCCGTTCGTCGTTGAGCCCGAAGGGCGACTGGACCCGCGCCAGCGGGGCCGTCTAGCGATGGGCGAAAGCCCATCGCGTCTCCTCCGCGCCACCGTGAATAGACACACAAACGAGCCAGAACACGAAACGGCCGCCGGTCTCCCGGCGGCCGTGTTCCTGTCTTCGCATGATCGCCCGGGGGCGCTAGACCTCCCAGACACTCCCGCTGTCGTCACCGGGGCCATCGTCGAGGCTCTGGAAGATGCGCTCAACGAAGGTGAGCAGCTCGCGGGGGTTGAACGGCTTGGTCAGATATGAACTGACACCCGACTGCCAACCCTTGAAGATGTCGGCGTCCTGGGCCTTGGCAGTCAGCATGATCACGGGGATGTTGGCGGTGCCCGGGTTGGCCTGCAGGTCCTGAAGCACCTCGAAACCGTCCTTGCGAGGCATCATGACGTCCAGAACGAGCATGTCCGGCTTCTCCGAGGCGACCTTCTCGAGGGCTTCGACGCCATCGTAGGCCGTGACGACGTCATACCCCGCCCGCTGCAAGTTGACTTCGACAAGGCGGACAATGTGGCGCTCGTCGTCTACGACAAGAATCTTTCTCGCCATTTTGGGGAAGGTCCTCCTTGCGCCAGGAGCCGGCACATTACCGCAGGATACTACAAGCACCCCCGAGGTCACGGCCGTCAGGGGTCCCGTGTAAACGCGGCCATTATAGCAGAGCCGTCATAGCGTGTCAAACGCCCGGTGTCCGCCGTTGTTCCGTTGCTCTCCTGTGCTTTCACTCGCGACCGGCGCCCTGCCCTGACCATACAATGGACAAGTCCATGCCCCAAAGATGAGCGAACAGAAATGCCGGGTAGTACCGTTGTTGCTGTGCGTCTGTCTCCGACCCGCCACTCACGCCCCGACCTCCGCGAAGCGGCGTTCCGCCCTCAACCTTCCTCGTCGATCAGTGCCTGCACCTCGCCGAAGGTCTCCTGAAGACGGGCATAGAGCTGCCTGTAGAGGCGATGGTAGCCTGCATAGCTCCGGTGGTTCTCGGCGCACGGGTCTCGTTGGTCTACGACCTCCATCGACGCCCGACAGGCCTCGGGGACCGTGGCCCAGACGCCGGTGCCGACGCCGGCCAGGAGTGCCGCGCCCAGCGCCGGCCCCTCGTCGACGTTGATCACGCAGTGGGGCCTGCCGGTGACGTCGGCCTGGATCTGGCGCCACAGTGTGCTGCGTGCCCCGCCGCCGGAGGCCCGCACCTGGGTGATACTCACCCCCATCCCCTCGATGATGTCAAAGGAGTCTTTGAGACCAAAGGCCACGCCCTCCATCACCGCCCGGGCCAGATGGCGCTTGTCGTGGCGCAGATGCAGACCGAAGAACACGCCCTTGGCGTCGGGATCGGGATAGGGCGTGCGCTCGCCCGTAAGATACGGCAGGAAGATCAGGCCCTCGGCGCCCAGAGGCGCCCGGGCCGCGGAGGCGGTCATGTACTCATACGGGTCCTTCCCCGTCAGAGCCGCTACCGCCTTCTCCTCGGCGCACAGCGCATCTCGCAGCCACCGCAGCGAGCCGCCCGCCGAGAGCATAACCCCCATCACATGCCACTTGCCCGGCACCGCATGGCAGAAGGTGTGGGTCCGCAGTTGCTCGTCCATTGCCGGCTCGTCGAGGTGGGCAAAGACCACGCCGGAGGTGCCGGTGGTTGAGGACACGATGCCCTGCTCCACAATGCCGTTGCCCACGGCCCCGGCGGCCTGGTCTCCCCCACCTCCCACCACCGGCGTGCCCTGCGTAAGTCCGGTGGCGGCGGCCGCCGCCGCATAGGCCTGGACGGCGGCATAGGCCGCATTGCCGCAGTTGCCGGTCGCCGAACCGCCCGGGAACATCACGTTCAGCAGGTCGGCGGTGGCTTCCGAGGTCAGCGGATCCTCGAAGTCGAAGTTCCAGTAGTCGATCGT
>CAYRFY010000117.1:4508-12315 GCA_964423635.1 uncultured Armatimonadia bacterium
GTAAGTCCGGTGGCGGCGGCCGCCGCCGCGCTGACGCGGCCGCTGACCTGGGGTGACTCGAACACCTCCGGCAGCATGTCCCGCGAAAGCCCGATGCGCTCCAGGACCACATCCGACCATCGCCGTTGCCGCACGTTCAGAAGCGAAGTGCCCGAGGCGTCGCTGACCTCCGTGGCATACTCGCCCGTCAGCATCAAGCGGATGTAGTCCTTGGGCAAAAGGACCGTGGCCAGACGCTCGTAGTTCTCGGGCTCATTGTCCCGCAGCCAGATGATCTTCGGGGCCGTGAACCCGGTGAGCACCGGGTTGCAGGTCTCAGCCACCAGGTCTGCTTTCCCCACCCTGTCGGTGATCCACCGGCACTGCGCGGCGGCCCGCTGATCGCACCACAGCAAAGCCGGCCGGATCACCCCACCTGAGCTGTCGAGGAATACCGACCCGTGCATCTGGCCGGAAAGCCCGATACCCCGGATCTCCTCGGGCCGCAGGCCGCCCTCGCCCAGAACCTGACGCACCGTGGTCACGGTCGCGTGCCACCAGTCCGCCGGATCCTGCTCGGCCCAGTTGGGACGGGGCGTGTACAACGGATACTCGGCGGTGGCGCTCGACACCACCGAGCCGCTCTCGTCGACTAGGAGCGTCTTGGTGCCGGATGTCCCGATGTCGATCCCCAGCAGATAGGCCATGGGACGACCTCCGCTCAGTGCAGTCCGGACTGCCGGTATCGTGGCCGTGGGCCCCAACAGGCGCGACGGCCCTGGGCCTTCTCCGACTGGATTGGCGGTGGCAACCAGTTAATCGGCCGCTTCCAGGATCACCTTGACCCCAGACCGAACTTGTTTGAAAACCGTCACATCCCCCTCGACCGAACCCAGCGAGTTCACCGGGCTGGCGGCCACCGGAGCGTCGTCGGTGCTCATCGGTGTGCGGCCGAAGAAGATGCAGAAGGCCTTGCCCGGGGGCCAGTAGGCGATGTCCCCCACCTCGCGGCGTGCCGCGGCGTCCGGCTCGGAGCCGGCGCTCACGGGTATCTCGAAGTAGATCTCGTCGCCCCAGGTACTGGCGGAAGCCTCAATGGGCAAGGCCTCCCAGACCTTCTTTGCCGTCGGGCCCTCGGAGAGCCGCGCAACGGCGCTCACATCGCCGGCTGTGATCTTGATCCGTGGCATACACAAAGCCTCCCGTCGCACGCATCTTTCCCGCACCGGCGGATCGACGCTGTCGGAGCGGACCCATGCCGCGCCGACAGCGGCCGCCGACTGTCCGCCGCCGTCCTACGACCCGTCCGCGAACTGGCGCAGGTGCTTGAGGCCCAGGACGAAGCCTTCCTCGCGCCCCACCGCACCGTCCTCGTGCTCGATGGAAAGCACGCCGTTGAACCCGGTGCGGCGCAGTCGGGCACAGTAGACACCCCAGTCGATGTCGCCAAAGCCCGGAATCACATAGCGCCACCAGCCCGAGGCCTGAGTGCCGATGAAGGACTTCTTGTGCGCGAGGACCTCGGTGTCCTTGGCGTGGGTATGGAAGATCCGCGCCGAGTAGCGTTCCACGGCCATCAGATAGTCGATCTCCTGCCAATACAGATGGGATGGATCGAAGTTGAGGCCGAAATTGTCCGCCGGCACCAGGTCGAACATCATGTCCCAGTGGCCCAGGTGCTGGATGTTGGTGGCGTACCAGTTCTCCATGGCCAGCTTAATCCCCAGGTCGGCGGCCTTCTTGCTAAGCTCGGTGTAGTAGGGGGCCGCGACCTGCTGGATGCAGTCTTCCTTGCTCATCCCGGCCGGGGGAAGCCCCGCCAGCGTGCACAGCACATTGACGCCAATTTGCGAGCATACCTCGAGAGAGCGCTCCACGATAGCGCGGTTGGCGTCTCTTTCGGCCTGGTCGCCGGCGGTGATGTTGGTATACGCGGCCAGACTGGAGATCTTCAGCCCGGCGCCCTCGATGGCGGCCCGGAAGGCCTGGGGATCGAAGTCGCCCATGAGGTCGCAATGCTTGGCTCCGGCACGGACCTCGAGGCTATCGAATCCCGCTGAAGCGGCGAACTTGACGACGGTGTCCAGGTCATCGCCGCTGAACGGCGCGGTGAGCAGTCCGACTTGCATGGCAAAGGCCCTCCCTGATGGCGGGTGTGAGATGTGCGGTGTAGTTCACCGGCGTTAGGGACGGTTCCTCCCGGCCCCGATCGTCGCCGTGCGAAGAATCTGCTCCCCCGCGAACCGTAGCATCTCCCGGGCGCGGGCGGGCTCCATGGCCTCCTGAAGCGACATCGGACCGGTGGCGATTGAGTGCAGAGCGGTGAAGCCGTGGGCGTGGAGGCTACGGGCGTCAGGGCCCACCTGCCCTGCAACCGCGACCACCGGGACGCCGGCGGCCGCCGCCACCCGCGCCACTCCGCTGGGGGTCTTGCCGAACGCCGTCTGTCCATCGATGCAGCCCTCACCCGTGATGACCAGATCGGCACCGGCTACGTGGCCCACAAGTCCCACAGCCTCCAGGACGATGTCCACTCCCCGTTGCAGGGAGGCGTTGCAGAAGGCCAGAAGTCCGGCGCCCAGGCCACCGGCGGCGCCGGCACCCGGCACGGAGGCCACATCCGCGCCCAGATCGGCCCTCAGCACGGCGGCGTAGTGCCGCAGTCCGCGGTCCAGCTCCGAGACCATCTGTGCCGTGGCCCCCTTCTGGGGCCCGTAGATGAAGGCGGCTCCGGTGGGACCGTAGAGGGGGTTGTCCACATCACAGGCGACCTTGACCTCCACGTCCTTCAGGCGCCCGTCGACACCCGAAGTGTCCACGTGGGCGATGCGGGACAGATCCCCACCGGCAACGCGATGGATCGCCTCGCCCGAGGCGTCCAGGAAGGCGACACCCAGGGCCTGCGCCATGCCGGCTCCGCCGTCGGTGGTGGCGCTCCCGCCGATGCCGACGATCAGCCGCCGACAACCGCGCCGGAGGGCGGCGCGCATGAGTTGGCCGGTGCCGTACGTACTGGTAAGAAGCGGATTGCGCCTGTCTTGCGGCACCAGCGGCAGTCCGGACGCCGCGGCCATCTCGATGACGCCCGTGGCGCCGTCTCCCATGACACCGAAAAGGGCCTGCACCTCGTCCCCCAGCGGCCCCTCGACCGGCTGGGTGAGCAACTCCCCGCCCGTGGCATCCACCAGTGCCTGCACGGTGCCTTCGCCGCCGTCCGCCATGGGCACCTTGACGACCGTCGCCTCCGGGCAGGCGCGCCGCACCCCGCACGCCACAGCGTCGCAGACCTCCAGGGCCGTCAGACAACCCTTGAATGAGTCCGGCGCCACCACTATTCTCACTTGGGCATCACCTGTCCCGAGTTGCCGGCCCACAAAAGACCGGGGCAGCGAAGCCTCGGCTCTCGCTGCCCCTCACATGATTCGCCGTCCCGGGTCTCATTGCGCAACGGTCCCGGTGCCGGAGCCAGGACGGGCATGCCGCAGCTTCGGCTCGTAGAGACCCTGCAGATGCGTCGTGCCCCGGTTGAGCGCAAGATGAGCCGTGGCATCCGGGAACTACAGCATCGCCCAGGCCCGCTTGAACACGCGCTTGGTCTGCGCCAGCACGATCTCCGAGGTCTCACCGGGCATCGGTTTGACCTCGAAGGTCACCACAGGCTTGCCGGTGGGCACGTCGCGCTTGAAGTAACCCGAGTAGGTCAGGGCCTCCAGGAAGGTCTTGAGCTGCTCGACGCTGTTCTCGCTGCCGGGGTACCCGAAGCGCGGGTGCAGATCACCGTAGCCGGGGAGCGCCTCGTCGGCGCAGACGCAGTTGCCCACATGCACGTGGATCAGGTGGTCTCCCGCCAGCGAGAGGCACTCGGCGTAATCCTCACGCAGCATGGGGATGTGCGAAAGATCGATGGTAAGACCGATGTTGGAGAAACCATCGGCCTTGATGCGATCCATGACCTCGGCGGAGCGGTCCGTGGGGCCCAGGAGGCAGGCCTTGTCCACGTCGAAGTCAAAGGTCTCCACGGAGATCCAGGCCACGTAGTCCTGGGCCTTCTCCTGCGAATAGCGGCAGAGCTGCTCCAGGGAGTCTACCAGCAGGTCCAATTCCTTCTTCCGCTGGTCCTCTGTGTCCGGGTCCGGACCGGTGAGCAGCGCCACGATGCGGGCATCCATCTCGTAAGCCGCGTCAATGGCCTTCTTGACCTGGTCGATGGCGGCCTTGCGGCCGGCCTCGTCCGGATCATTGAGGCTGAGCTTGCCCGCGAGAAGGTCTGGCTGGGCGCCGACGCCGATCTTCATGCCCGCCTCTTCCGCCAGGGCTCTGAGCTTCCCGTGCAGGCCCGGAACCTCGCTGCGACGGACTTCCATGATGTCCCAGAAGTCGTCCTCGGCCATGTAGCGCACGCTGGCCAGGATCGGCTCCTCTTCGCTGAGGCCGGGGAAGGCCATGAAATGTACCAGGCCAAGATCCATCGACTGTCGCCAGGACTCTGTCATCAGAATGCCTCCGTAGCGCGCTCCGCGAGCGACATACCCCCCGCGGGCGCCGGATTGTGTGGTCGTGACAAGCAAGACGGGGAGTGCAGCGAGGGATACGTCGGACGGTCACCACGCAGTACACAGGCCCCGGGTGCCACGGCGCATTATACGTGCCGCTCTGTGACAAGTCAACGACACAAGCCGGACAGGAGGCGGCAAACGGCGGCAGGTGGAGCTCCTAGTCCGGCTGTCTTAGCTCCGCCTCGCGATGGGCTTCCAGGGCCTCCCGGCGCAGGGATTGCAGCCTGTCCTCATCCACCGGTTCCCAGTAGGGGCACTTGCCCTCGCCGCAGTGGGAGAAATCCACGATGCGCTCCACCGTGCGCTCGCAGCTTGCGTAGAACACGCTCACATCATGGGCCCCGCCGTACTGGTCGATCTCCACACCTAGGTTCAGGTGCCTGCAACGCGCCTGCTCGAAGACCTCCCTCGCGCCACAGTCCTCGCAGGCGCCCGGGACGACTTCCGTCGTGGTGTAGCGCCGATCCCGAATGGCGACGGCGCAGAAGGTACGGCCCTTGTGGATGTAGCGCAGCGGACAGGGCGTCGGCTCCTGCATGGGGGACCTCGTCAGAGCATGAGATACAGGCAGCATCACGTCGCCGGAGCGACAGTCACCGCGAAGGCGCACGAGAAGGCCGGCCACTGGGATCGTGGCCGGCCTCTATATCCGGCTCGGAAGACGAGCGCCGCCCTATCTAGGCGCCCATGTAGACATCTAGAACCGGTACTCGAACTGTACCTTGCCCTCGTAGGCATCTTCCAGCGTGCTGATGCGATCGTTGGGCATGTCCTTGTGGTCGAACTGCAAGGTCAGCTTTCCGGCGTCGCTCCACTGCTTGTCGTAAGACAGGCTCAGCACCGAGTGGGGCACATGGTCCGGATTCTTGCGCAGGGCCGCATCGGTGATGAAATCACCGGACGCATAGCCCACGGCGATGAGCCCGACACCCTCGGTCGTGCCACCGGCCACCTTCACCTGCAGGTACTGGGCGACGGGCTCGGTGGCGGCGGAGGTTTCGTTATAGTCCAGGTACCTGTAGCCCAGGTCGAGGGCGATGTCTCCCGGCAGCTTCTGACTGAGGGTGGCATCGTAGCACTCGGCCAAACGGACGCTGGGCGCGGAGGCCGGCGCCGTGGGATCCATGGCGTTTTGGCTGAAGCCCAGGCTCAGAACGCTGCTGTCGGATACCGGCAGCCCCAGACCGTAGCGTCGGTGCGGAGCCGGACGGCTCTTGCTGTCCTCGTATCCGAACTCCCAGTTCACCGCCCCTGTCGTGCCGTGCTTGACCCCGAAGCCGATGGTCGGCTCGCCCAGCGCGGTGTTCTTCTTCTCGTCGTACTCGCGGTACTCCAGGTCGAAGCCCAGGATCTTGGGATCACCGAACTCGATATCCACCAGCTTGAGCAACTCGGGGCTCTGCTCGTAGTCGCTGCCGTCCAGGGTGTGGGCGATGGCGGCCCGGAGCGCCAGGTCCTCGGGCTTGTCCTTGGTATGCTGCAGGACCATGGTGCGGTTGATCAGCGGCCCCTTGTCGAGCTGCTCGCGGTCCAGGTAGCGGGCATTGAGCGAGAGCCGGTCGGTCAGCGCGTAGCTGGCATCCACCGTGCGGAAGTGCCGCTTGGTCTTGTCTTCCTCGGTGGTGGTCTGGTTCGTGGTGTAGTCGGCCGTAAGCGTCACGCGGCTGGCCGGGGACGTTTTCATTACCATGTGTGTGACGCGGTTCTCGCTGCCGTCTTCGCCGGTGTTCCGGGTCAAGTCCGCCTGGAACGAGGAGTTCAGCGGCAAAGGCACCGCCGGAGTCACAATGGACGCGACCCGCGAGGTCCGCTCATCGCCCTCGACAGGACGCTCGGTGATCGTCCGGCCCGAGAAGGACAGGGCCCCGATGTTCAGCGGCAACTCCGTCTTGTGGTGGAACTGGTACTGCTGCGAGCCATCGGGCCGCTGCAGGCCGACGTAGCGCTCGCTGGTGTTCAGCGTGGCGCCGAGAAGACTGATCGGCGCACCGATATCGGCGTTGAACTGGCCGTAGGTGCCATCCGGAGCGTTGGTGGTCACCTGCTGAAGCTGCGTGGTGACCGGGCTGCCGGCGATGGCCAGCGGCATGCCCAGCGTTGCCGTCCGCACCCTCTTGAAGGGGTGCTTGGCATCCTCGGTGCTCGTCACGTTATACGTGAACTTGGCACCCTCCCGCAGGCGGGTCAGCGGGAGGTCCAGATTGGCCACTCGCTCCAGCTTCTGCGTGGTGTCGCCCACCTGCTGCAGGTTGGACTTGAAGTCGATGGTGAGCTTCTCGCCGAAGAAGTCCAGCGGCAGAAGCAGCGCCATGTTCTCCGTGCGGTTCTCCTGGTTGCTCTTGAACTGCAGGTCGCGGTCCCACGAGGCGGTAACGTCGTTACCGTTCAGCTTGGTGGCGAAGCTGGCCGCCCGCTTGTCGGTCATGCGGGTGTCGTTGGTGAAGGTGCTGGCGGCCGTGTAGGACATGGCCACACCGGTGCCGTTCAGCAGGAAAGGCACCGCGAAGCTGTTGCTCTCGCTCGCGGAGCTCGTGCCGCCCGCGAGCTGGGAGACGTAGTCGTGGGAGAAGGCGGTGGCTCCCGCCTCCGTCTCCCGCGACAGCGACAGGGCCCGGTGAATCTTGTGCAGATCCGCATCACGGGCGGGCAGGATCTGATCGTAGGCCGCGGTGAGTCTGGTGCCGGCCCACAGGCCCATGCCCAGCGTCAGGCTGTCGCCGGTGCTGCGCCTCAGAGGCGCGCCCTTCTGGTCCACCGTGGTATACGAGTGACTGAACCCGAGACTTGCGGGCTGCCCCAGGGCCAGGAACCCCTGGCTGAGGGAGAACACGTCCTCCGAGGTGCGCTTGGTCAGATCCATTTCGGCGAAGGGCCGGGCCTCCACCGGAGCGTAGGTCTCCGTCACCTTGCGGTTGAAGCCCACGGTCCCGGCCGTGGCACCGGCTCCATAGGTCTGGGAAAGCCCCATCGTCTCTACCTGAGTGGCGCCCAGAGAGACGTTGGCCAAGTCCACCGTCTCCGTGCGCTGCTTGGTCAGGGAGAAGTTCATGCCACCAAAGGGTGAGACCTCAAAGCCCTCGGTGAGCGTGTCGCGTACCCCGGTGTTGAAGGCGCTTCCCTTGGCCGTGACGCGCTCCTGGGAGAAGTGCCGCTTGGCCGAGACACCGTCGACGCCGCCCCACTCCACATTGAACCGGTAAAGCTCCCGGTCGTTGGTGCCTCTGGCCCACTCGTTGTTGGGGTCACCCAACAGGCTCTCGCGGGGGGTGACC
>CAYRFY010000117.1:12333-15256 GCA_964423635.1 uncultured Armatimonadia bacterium
GAGTTGACGTTGATGATCCGGATCTCTCCGGCAGGCGTTGACAGCACCCCTTCGATAGGCACCGAAAGGCCGGCATGCTGAGCCACTGCCTGCCCCATCAGCAGCAGGACTGCTATTGCTAGGCCGGTTGTCGTTATTCGCCTCGTCATGGTAGGCACCACAATCTCTGTTACGGCTGACTGGCTTGCTGTTCTACTTACTATGATAGTATTAGACAACCGAGACGCGAAAAAGTTCCGGCGGCACAGGGGTTCTACGCCCCGCACCAAAAGGGCCAGTCCCCGGTGCCTGGCATTGCCTTCGCGTCGTCTCATCCGGCACCGCCATAGCGGCCCGGCCTATCACGCGATGACCGTGCCCTTGCTCTCCGCTTCGGCATACGCCGAAGAGATCACCTTATGTACGTGCAAAGCACTCTCAGCGTTGCTGAGCAGCTCCTCCTCGCCCCGCACAGCGGCGATGAAGTTGGCGAATTCGCCCTCGAAACGGTCGCCGGCCGGGACCTCATGCTCCAGCCATTCCCCCGAGCCCTTGGGCTGGAACCGCACCGGGCCGGAGAAGTAGTTGTCAAGCCTTATAACGCCCTTTTCGCCCACAACCTTAAACTCTGTGTGATCCCCGGGTAAAGAGTACCCCACGAGCACCTCACCTACGCAGCCGTTCTCGCCCTCGAACAGGAGCGAGGCCACGTCATCGGTCTCCATCTCCTGCACCATCGTGCCCGCGCGACACGAGACGTTGGCCACCTTCCCCAGCAGGAACTGATAGATGTCCACGGCATGGGAGCCGTTGTCCATCAGGGCGCCGCCGCCTGCCTGGTTCTTGCTGGCCCGATGATTGGTGGTGAACTCCACCCAGCCGGCGAAAGCGCAGCGGTACAGCAAGGGCTTGCCCAGGGCGCCGGCGTCGATGAGCTGCTTGACCTTCTTGATCGGCGGGTGCCAGCGGTGGCAGTACGCGATCATGAGCTTGGCATCGTGCTGGGCCGCGGCCGCGGCCATGGCCTCCGCGTCCTCGGTCGTCGCGGCGATGGGCTTCTCGCACATCACGCTGATCCCGCGCTCCAGAGCCTCGACGGACATCTCCCGGTGCAAGAAGGGCGGGGTGCAGACGCTGACTACGTCCGGCTTTTGCTCATCCAGCATCTGCCGCCAGTCCGCATAGCCCTCGAAGGCATACTTGTCCTTGGCCGCCTGGACGAACTGGGGGTTCACGTCGGCTCCGGCAATGAGCTCTACGCCCTGTAGCTTGCGGTAGTTAGTGATGTGTTGGGCCGAGATATTCCCGAGGCCGATAACGGCGGCCTTCAGCGTGTCTGACATGAGACAGCCACACCTACCTTCTCTGGTCTTGCTGCGCGGTGAACCTTCCCGCCCACGGCCGACCGCTGCGGGCAGCGCGGTGCGCATACATCAATGCATTATAGCACATATTGTCCGCGGACAAGGCGCGATTCTCGCCACAGCCCGCAAGGAGCCGAGAGTGGAAGGCCCCCATCCAGGGGGAAGGAGTTCGCGCCACTGTCGGCCAAGAAGAGCCTCGTTACTCGTCACCACCCCTCCTCGTGCGGCGGCCGTCCCGCCGGGCGGGTCACCGGGGCCACGAACAACACCCCATCCCCTCTCGAGGTCATGCGCATGGATCCGGCGGTAATATCTGGGGAGGCCATCGATGCCGCGGGGTTCGGCCTCTGCATGCTGGACACCCAGGACGTCATCGTCTACCTGAGCCCGAACGCGCAACGCCTTCTGAGCCCGCTGTCGGGCTGCGTCGCCGGAGCACGGTGGCCCGACATTGTCGCCGATAACCAACCTCACCTGGACGAGCTCGCCTCGCCGTCCGTGCAGTCCCCGGCTACCGGAGTCCGCGAGTACCGCCTGAAGCTCCCCGGCTCCGAGCAGACCACGGAGCTGACGGTGCGTCTGCTGGCCGTCGCCGATGACGGCAGGCCGTTGACCTGCCTGCTCCTGCAGGGCCTTCCGCCCGTTGCCCCGCCTCCGGCCGCCGACGGGGCTCGCGACCGGGAAAGCCTCTTCCGCGACGCCCCCGAGATCATGCTCCTGCTGGACAAGGATGGCGGGATCTTGGACGCCAATGACGCCGCAGCAGAGGCCTACGGCTACAGCCCTGCGGAGCTGAGAGCCATGAATGTGGCGCAATTGAGGGTCTCGGCCACGGTGCCGCTGCTCCGGCGGCAGCTTGCCGAGGCCACCGGGGGCGCCGTGGCCTCGTACGAGACGACCCACATCCGTCGTGACGGCTCGGTCTTCCCGGCGGAGGTACGCCTGAGGGTCCGGCCCTCCGGAGGCGAGGACGTACTTATCTGCGCGATTCGGGACTTGACCCGGCGGCGCCGGAGCGAGAAGACCCGGGCGCTGGCGGCCGTCGCCCAGATCGCCGCCGGGGTCGCTCACGAGGCGAACAACATCTTCGCCAGCATGGTTCTGCAGGCGGAGAGGGCCGCCCTCAAGGATACCGTCGAGGCCTACAGGCAGCTCGGAGCGCTGGTACCGCGCGCCGTGGCCAAGGCCACGGAGATCTGCCACTCTCTCGTCTCCTTCGCCAGGCCTCCCCAGGCCCCGCGAGAGCTTACTCGGCTCGAGGCCCTGGTCGATGCCGCCCTGTTGGTCACCGCGGGCCAACTGGAAAGAGCCGGCATTGCGGTGACGTGCCGCTGGGCGACAGGCCTCGCGCCGGTACACGTGACGGCAGGGCAGGTTCAGCAGGTGTTCCTGAGCCTCATCATCAACGCCTGCCACGCCATGCCGGAGGGCGGGGAGCTCCTGGTGAGCACATCCACGGAGCGCGGCACGGATGGCCGCGCCTGGGTTGTCGCCGAGGTCCGTGACACCGGAGTGGGCATTGCCCCCGAGGACCTCCCCAGCATCTTCAACCCTTTCTACACCACCAAAGCCGCACTTGG
>CAYRFY010000118.1:0-5682 GCA_964423635.1 uncultured Armatimonadia bacterium
CAACGGCCCAACGGCCCAACGGCCCAACGGCCCAACGGCCCAACGGCCCAACGGCCCAACGGCCCAACGGCCCAACGGCCCAACGGCCCAACGGCCCAACGGCCCAACGGCCCAACGGCCCAACGGCTCAACGGCTCAACGGCAACCGGCCCAACGGCTTGACGGCCCGGACGACGAGCATTTCCCTGCATTCATCGAGGCAGCTCATGGACCACCATCGGTCGCTCTCTCCCACGGTCCTTGGAGAGCAAGCCTACCTCCGGGCGGCCATGGATCGCATCGCCGCCCTGCTGCAGACACCCCGAACACCGAAGCGACAGGAGACCCTCCGCCAGGAGGCCCGCTGGGCCGCGGAGCGCCTTGGCCGCCTGCCGGGCGCGGGCACCCCCCTGGGCCATCGCATCCGCCGCCTGCTCAACCGTCTGCAAGCCCGCCCCCGTAGCGACAAGGCGACGGTGGATGAGCTGGAGCTCTGCATGTGCCTGTTGGATGGGTTGTTGGTGGGGGACGGCGGACAAGGGCCTACGGCTGGGCCGATGGACGACGCTGCGCGTCGTTTGGGCATTCGGCCCCATACGGCGCACGGCGAAGGCCAACGCCCCACTGCGGACGGCGAAGAGCTACGGGCCACGACGTACGACAATGCGGGCGAGACGCCCGCGCTCCCAGGACGGCAACGGCTTGACGGCCCCGCCGATCTCCGCGCTTCTCTCGGCATTGCGTCGACGGCCTTTGCTGATGAGCACCGCCGCCCCTTCGAACGGCTGCGGGCCGACGGCAGCGGCGGACGGCGAAGAGCTACGGCCCACGGCATACGACGATGCGGGCGAGACGCCCGCGGTCCCAGGACGGCGACGGCTTGACGGCCCCGCCGATCTCCGCGCTTCTCTCGGCATTGCGTCGACGGCCTTTGCTGATGAGCACCGCCGCCCTGCGCGACCTGCGCCGCCGCTATCCCCGCAGCCACATCACCTACGTTAGCGACCGCCACAACGCCGATGTGCTGGAACTCAATCCCCGCGTGGACCAGATCGTGGAGCGCCTGCGAGCGCTACTGGGTGGTCCAGGTGCGGAGGATCGAGCCGGTCTGGGCACGTCTCCACGGCTATCCGCCAGCCGACGGGGGCATGGGCAGGGCGGGGCAAGCTCCGGGATGGTCTCCTGGAGGTCATCCGCGCGGCCCGGCAGAAACTCACTGCTGAGTAACAACTGTGGCGCCGCCCGACCCGCCCACGGTGCCGTTTCGGGGACAGGGCGGGGTGAGTAGCTGCAAAGTGAGGGCCTGTTCCATGCTGACGCGTCTTGCCTTGCTGGCCTGCGCGGGGCTTGCCGTCGCGGCGCCGACTACTGCTGACCATACGCCGTACCCGGTGCGAAACGGCGACTTCGAGCGCCCCTGGGGGTGGGGGCGGGCGCTGCACTGGCACTGGCACGTGGTCAGGGGCGAGCACACCTACCTCCATGCCACGGATGCCCCGTCAGGCAACCGCTACATGGAGATCCACACCACCTCCGGCGTGGCGCGCATGTACCAGACGGGCATCCCGGTCCTCGCCGGGAGCTATCGTCTCACCTTCCGGGCAAGGGGTGAAGGCGCCGGGCACGTGCTCCTGGGGGCCGAGGGTGTGTCCGCCACTGTGGACGTGCCCGCCTCCCCCGACTGGCGGGACCATGCGCTTGGCGTGGAGATCCCGAAGGCCGGGTCCCTCGCCGTCTACCTGCATTCCGTGGGCGCGGGCACGGTGGCCTACGACGATGTTTGCCTGGAGCCGGTGCGTCTCGCCGGTGGGCCGGTGCCGACGGACGGTAGGCCCCTGGGCGCGGTCGTGCTGCCCGAGGCGCCCACCGCAGCGGAGTGTTTCGCCGCGTATGAGCTTCAGCGTTGCCTTCATGCCATGACCGGGGTGCACCTGGGCCTGACGGGCCGCGACGAGGTGGCGCAAGGGCGGAGGGTTGTCATCGGGGGCGCGGCGGAGACTCTCCTGGGCAGCTCGCTGCCGCAGTCCCCTGACGGCTACGTGGTCTCGGTCTCCGCCGACAATATCGCCCTCGCCGGCCGCACGGACAGGGCCACCCTCTACGCCGTCTACCACTTCCTTGGAGACCTCGGCTGCCGCTGGGTGATGCCGGGCGATGACGGTGAAGTGATCCCGCGCCGCGAGCGCATCGCCCTGAAGCCCTGCGGGATCGTGGAGTCGCCCCACTTCGCCGTCCGCGGGTTCATGTGCTCCTCGCAGGACTTCCTCCCCGATGGTGGCTGGATACCCCCGGACATGGACGCCATTGTGGACTGGGCGTTGCGGCACCGCTTCAACGCGCTGTGGTGGGGCGGCGGGGCGACGGAGCCCTTCGGGTCCCACCGCGGCCACGGACACGACCAGACCACGACCCACTCCTATTTCGCCTGGGTCCCCGGGAAGCTGTTCGAGAGACGGCCGGAGTGGTTTCCTCTGGTGAACGGCAAGCGCGAGCCGTACCACAGCTCGGGCCGGCCGAACCAGCTCTGCCTGTCCAACCGCCAGATGCGCCGGCACATCGCGAGACAGATGATCGCATACTTCGAGACCCACCCGCAGACGAAGGTCCTCGCGCTGAACGCCGAGGACGAGCCCGCATGCTGGTGTGAGTGTGAGGCCTGCAAGGCGCTGGACCGCGTGCCTGTGGACTGGTCCAAGAACGGTCGCGAGAGCTTCCAGCTCACGGACCGCGTGGTGGACTTCGTCAATGATGTCGCGGCTCGGGTCGCCCGCCAGTTCCCGGACCGGCTCATTGAGATGTACGCCTACGGCTCCACCACCGAGCCACCGGTGGCCGGCCGCTGCCATCCGAACGTGCTGGTGAAATACTGCATGTGGCCTATCTGCGGTGCTCACGAGGTCTTCGACCGCAACTGTGAGCGCAACCGGCAGTTCGTCGCGAAGCTGAAAGCCTGGCGCGAGCGTTGCTCTCACCTGGCAATCTACAACTACGGCGACTATCGGTACCCCGAGGCCCCGGCCTGCAGCTACACACTCATCGCCGGGCAGTTCGCCGCCCTGCGAGAGCTGGGAGTCGAGCACGTGCTCGGCGAGACCAGCAACTCGGTGGCAGGCTCGATGGCCTGGTACACGGTGTTCGGCGAGGTGCTGTGGGACACCGACACTGACCCGCAGCGCGTCATCGCCGACTTGTGCACAGCGGCTTACGGCCCCGCGGCGGCGCCCATGGCGGAGCACTACCGAACACTGGAGCGAGGCCTCATGGCAGCGGTCGAGGCCCAGGGCGAGCAGAATACCACGATCAACAACCTGCAGGCCTTCAGCCCGGCAGTGGTGGCGAAGGCCCGCGACCTGCTTGCACAGGCACAGAACGCCGCTAGAGACGACGACCGTATCCAGGCCCGCATCGACCGGGCCCTGTTCAACCTGCTCTTCGCCGAAACCTGTCGCATCTCCGATGTCGGCCCCCATACCGAGGAGGCCTTCGTGGCCGGCCGCGAGAGCTTCGACTTGATGAAGAGAATCCAGCGCGAGCGCAACATCTGCTCCGATAGGTTCAGCGCGACACGGCTGAAGTGGTTCTTCATCCCACCCCTGGCGGCGCAGCGCGGCGAGCTGCCGGCGGCGCTGCCGATGGTCTGGAAGTTCCGCGAGGACCCGTCGGATGTTGGCCTGGCCGAGAGCCGGCAGGCCATCGAACCCGGCGAGCTGTGGACCGACATCCGGACTGACGCCTCCTGGACCGACCAGGGGCACACATACCACGGAGTCGCCTGGTACTCCACCGAGTTCGACGTGCCTGCATTCCCGCCGGGCCGCCGGATGTGGCTGCTGTTTGGCGCGGTGGACGGGACCTGCGAGGTCTGGGTGGACGGAAAGCCGGCGGGGAAGCAGGATGAGGATCCCGGGCTGATGTGGGACAAGCCCTTCGCGCTGGAGGTCGCTGCGCTGGTCGCTCATCCCGGCAAGCACCGGGTGACGGTGCGGGTCCGCAAGGACAACTACGCCGCGGGGATCTGGAAGCCCGTGGAGCTGCGGCTGGAGGCAGGCGAATGATGGTGGGGGCGCTCCAAGAACTCGCGGCGGGCGGGAGGGGCAGGTCGTGAAGCGGGACCCGGTCTTCGCCGGGCTGCGTACGCCAGGCCTGCAGCGGCCCAGTCGCCTCGATCCCCACGACCTCGACCGCGGCGTTGACATCGCCTCCAGGTGTCCGTGATCTGCTCGGCCACGCCTGTGAAGGGGAGCTGCAACGGATGCTGCCGGTGCGGCTACGCATTGGCCGGAGAAAGCCGCACCCGTGAGGCTCGCAACCATCACCCCTCTGACGTACACGCCCCGCAAGCCGGCGCAGCTCCACTTTGCCCCGGTAGCGTGGGGGCGGCCCAGGTCAGTTGAATGATGACGCATACGGAGCGGGCGCATAAGGAGAAGAACGATGCCCACAGCACGAGTCACCAGGACGCTATATTTCCCGTACAGGCAGGACGAGGAGGGCCGATACGGGGCCGCAGTGATCGGCGTCCATGCATGGGGCGGGGCAAGTCTGCACCGGACCGAGAGGCTGACTTATGAGATCGAGAGCGACTACTGCATGTCGCTTTCGGTGCGGCATTCCCACGACAACGGGGAGAGCTTCAGCGACTTGCAGATAGTCTCCCAGGACAATCCGCAGCAAGGCGATCTCGAGTTGGAGCATTCCTGGTTTGCGGCCTGCTATGATCCACTTCGCGAGCAGGACGTGCGCTTCGATTTCCAGAGAATCTTCGTAGGCACAGGCCCGGAAGCGCTGGCCGCATCGTGGCAGGGCGAGGAGCGCTACTTCGATCACGGCTTCTACTGCGTGTCTAGGGACAAAGGAAGGACCTTCACCGCGCCACGGCTGCTCCGGTATGAGGAGGGCGACGACTTCGACGAGTCGAACTGGGGCCGGCCCGGCTACCTGAAACGGAACGGGATGTACGGAGGGTACACCGCCATCGTGACCCGTGGCGGGAAACTGCTGTACCCCTTCTGCTGTCGCGCTACAGTCGCCACCGCGAGAGGCGAGCAGACGACATGTGGTGTGCGGTGCGCGATCGGGACCTGGGATCAAGAAGCGGGCGATTACGCCTGGGAGGTCTCCGGCCAGATTGCAGTGCCGCTGGAATGGTCCGGCAGAGGGCTGATGGAGCCCACTGTCGCCGAGCTTGTCGACGGCCGCGTCGTCATGGGTCTGCGGGGCAGCACGCACCTGGAGAAGGCGTTCTGCCCGCAGGGAGACCTCCAGGTCACGCAGCCGGGCCGGCACTGGCTGACAATCAGCGAGGACGGCGGGTACACCTGGGGGCCAGTGCGGGACTGGCGCTACGCGGACGGCGAGCAGTTCTACTCTCCAAGCGCATTCTCGCGGCTCCTGCGCCATTCCAATGGGAAGTTGTACTGGATCGGGAACATCTGTCCGGAGCCGCCGGAGGGCAACATGCCCAGACACCCACTGGTCATCGCCCGGGTGGATGAGACAGGGCCCGGACTGATGAAGGACACCGTCACCATCATAGATACGAAGGGCGAGCAGGAGGCGGTCGCACCGGAGTTTCAGCTTTCGAACTTCGCGGCGTTGGAGAACCGTCAGACCGGCGCAGTCGAGTTGTACCTGACGCGCTACGGAGAATCGCCCGAGCACTGGCTCAAGGCCAGTGCCTACAAGTATGTGATTGATCTGGCG
>CAYRFY010000118.1:5692-15236 GCA_964423635.1 uncultured Armatimonadia bacterium
GCGTAGGGTCCGTGACGCCCAGGACACGTTCGTCGGAAGCTTTCGGGAGGTACCTTCAATGCGAGTGCAGTCTGGACGCAGGCCGTCGGGGAGGTCAGCGGCGAGAAGTGCGGCGGCCTGGCTTGTTCTCTTGCTGTGCGGCCCCGGCTCGATTGCGGCGGATCTGGGCAGCTTCTACCAGATCGGGGACCCGGACACCGGGCGGATCATGCCGGTGTTCCCGGTGGAAGACAGGCGCATGGTTGAGCCGGTCCACGACGTCATCACCCCGCATGTTCCGCTGGCGCCGTCTCTGCCCCGGGGACCCGTGAGGGTGTTGGCGATCGCCAACTTCGAGTACGGACGCTGGCCGCTGGAGCTGAAGCAGCGGCTGGACGTTGACCTGACGGTGGTCTACACGCGGAGCAGCACCCAGTTCGGGTTCCACAGCGGATCGGTCGGGATGCGCGCCGAGGACGTGGCGGGGCGCCTCCTGCAGGCCCTGAACCAGAAGCCGCAGGTGATCATCTCGGAGACCCGGTTCGACGTCTTCCCGGCTGAGGTACAGAGAAGAGTCCAGGCGCTGATGGCCGACGGCGTCGGGTATGTCGGCTACCTGGAAGGGATCGGTCTGGACGGCTACGAGCGGCGTGGCGAGGCGCAGCGAGGTCTCTTCGAGGACGCGGTCCCGTTTGGCGTCCTGCGGCAGTTGCGAAGCGACTTCGAGACGCCGGAGGCCGCCGCCGAGGGCGCGCTTGCGCTGTACGAGGACGAGCGTGGCCGGCGCGCGGCGGCGGTGTGGGGCTATCCCCGGGACAACGCCCCGCCGGACCCCTCCTGGCTGGTCCACGATTGGCTTCCCCGGCTTGAGGAGGAGGCCTGGAACAGCCTGCTGTCGCAGGTGGTCCTGTGGTGCGCGGGACGGCCCGCCGGAGGGCTTGTGGTGCGCACGCCCCGGTCGGCAATCGCCAGCGCAGATCTGCCTCTGGCCGTTGCGGCGGAGGTGGAACAGGCGGTCGAGGACAGTCGGCTGGAGTGGGTCGTGTACGACCTGGATGGGCGCGAGAGGCACCGGGCACAGGTGGATGTGGCAGGCGCAGGCGCAGAGCTTGAGCTGCCTCGCCTTCCCGCCGGCGACTACTGCGTGCTTGTCCGCCTCTACGAAGCGGGGGCGGTGCGCGATTGGGCGCTGCAGGCGCTGCGGGTGGCCGCAGAGATCGAGATCACCGGGGTCGAGCTCGCCGACAGGGTCGTCGAGCACGAGGCGGAGGCGAGGGCCACTATCAGGCTGTCCGGCGCGCCCGGGCCCGGGCTGGAGCTTTGGGTGGAAGCCGTGGACAACTTCGGGCGGATCGTGAGTCGACAGACCGTGCCGGCGGCGGAGACGGTGCAGGTCGGCGTGCCGACCGCCGGCTCGCTGCACCTGTACAACTACGTGAATGTCACGCTGCGTGCGGGCGACGGGACCGTGCTTCACGAGGCCCGCCGTTCCTTCATCATCCGGCAGCCGGACCTGCCCTCGGATGAGCTTGTGGTCAAGATGTGGGCCGCTGTGACGGGCGGCGGACAGGTGACGGGGAGAAACTGGCAGAGGAACTGGAAGCACGCCCTGGACGGGGTAGACATCAACCGCGGGGAGCCGGAGGCGGGGGCGATCTACAACATGCGCTCGGAGGTCCAGGCGGCCAACATGCGCGGCATCCGGATGACCGCGCCGACGGCCACGCCCCAGGTGAACACCGGCATTGTACAGGCCGCGGCGCGGCAGTGGGGCGGCTATCCTCTGTACCACTATCACCTGGGCGACGACCTCAGCTATCCCGAGGACTGGACGCCTGCCGCCCGGGAGTACCTGGCGAGCTGGACACAGCGCCGGTACGGCGACATCGCCCATCTTAACGGGGCGTGGAGCACCGCCTATGCCGACTTCTCCCAGGTCGAGGCAGTCGCCCAGGCCGAGGCGGCGGCCCTCGCTAACAACGCGGCCCGGCCGGACTACGGGGGCCTGTGTCACTGGGTCGACCAGCAACTGGCTCGAGAGGACATGCTGGTGGAGTTCATCGGCGCGTTGCACGACGCGATCCGGGAGGTTGACCCCCGCAACCCGCTGTCCATCCAGAACACCATCACCTACCCGGCTCCGAACACCGGCTTCGATTACTGGAAACTCGCCGGGGTATTCGGGAACGTCGGCGCGTACGGCCACCCCATGACCCTCGATGTCTACCGATCAGCGCGCAGAGAGGGCAGTCGTCAGTCGGTCTATTCGGGCTCCTACGGCGTGTATTGCTATGAGCCCTATGAGGCCATGGAGATGTACCCGTGGTGGTCGGTGTTCCGGCAGATGAACGCGCTGAACTACTGGTACGGCGTGCCGTGGAACCACTTCCCCGGAGTGCTCGCGCCGGACCTGGGGCCCCTGCACGGCTACGGGAAGGCCCTGGAGGGCATCGGCGAGTTGAAGTCCGGCATTGCCAGACTGCTGCTCAACGCCGAGCGGCAGAATGACCGCATCGCGGTGCTCTACAGCCAGGGAAGCCTCAACGCCACGGCGTTCCTGGGAGGGACGAACGAGGCCACGGGCATCCCGCCTTTGCCGAAGCCGGAACAGTGGAGCGGGGTGGAGGCCTGGTCGGGCGGAGACGACCATGTCTACATGAACAGTTGGGAGGGCCTCACCAGCCTCCTGGGGGATGTCGGGTTCGGGTATGACGTGGTCTCGGACGATTGCATCAAAGAGGGCGTCCTGAAGCGCGAAGGTATTGGCATGCTGGTGCTGCCGCTGGGCATCCGCATGGATGAGAGGACCGCGGAAGCGATCCGGGAGTTCGTGCGCGAAGGAGGCGTCGTCCTGGCCGACTTCGCCCCCGGGCTGTTTGACGGCGCGATGCGCCCCGTCCGCGGGGGCGTTCTGGCGGATGTCTTCGGCGTCCAGTCTCCCGGCGGCCTGCCGCAGGTGGCTCTGGAGCAGGTCATGCTGGATGGAAGCGCCCCCGACAGGCTGGGCGAGAGTGTCGAGGGCCTGTCATCTCTCGGGACCTGGCTGTCGGCCACGGACCTGGCGCCCGCCGGCGCAACTGCCGTCGCCCGCAACAGCCGGGGGACGCCCGTGCTCATGGCTCACGAGTACGGACAGGGCAAGGCGATCCTTCTCAATGCGCTCGCCCGAGACTATCAGGTGTGGCGCACCCTCGGAACGGAGATGCCCTTCCGCCGGAGCGTGGCCGGAGCGCTCAGGTGGGCGGGCTTTGCCCCGAGGGTGGAGTGCAGCGTGCATGCGGGTGGCCACGGCAAGCGCCCCCTGCAGGCCACGGAGCGCGTGCGCTTCGTGGACGGCGCAGCGGAGTATGTCGGAATCCTGCGCGATTTTTGCATGCGCCCCGATGAGCGCATCCTCCTCAGCGACCTGCGCCCGCATCCGACGATCATCGATTTCGGCCGCGAGGCCCATGTGTACGACGTGCGCAAGGGGGTATACAGGGGGTACCGCCGGCAGATCGAGGAGATGATCCATCCGGCGAGGGCCAGGCTCTATGCCCTGCTGCCCTACGAAGTGCGGGGGCTCGATAAAGAGGCGGAGTACTTGCCTGAGACAGGCAGACTGAACATGCGGGCGAAGCTGGTGACCGCCGACGGCAGCGTCCCGGGCCGCCACGTCATCCGCATGGAGGTCACCGATCCCGCGGGGCGTGTGCGGGAGGAGTACGCCGAGAATTGCCTCGTTGAGCGCGGCGAACTGAACCGCTCCGTCCTCCTCGGCTACGACCCGGCTCCCGGCGTGTGGCAGGTGGACCTGAAAGACGTCGCCAGCGGGGCGCGGGCACGGCTGCGGGTCGCCGTCGGCGAATGAGCGTCTCACGCGGTGCATCGCCGGAGGACGTGGCTCGTGTGCCGAGGGGGGTTCCCGACACGAAGCCCGGGGGGCACCACACAGAGCTCACGTCAGGATTCCCGGAAGCGGTGGGGAGTTCGGCGGAGATGTGGCCGCCGCTACTGCCCGGTCGGCTCTTCCCCCACTATCCAGACCTCGTAGTCATCCACGATGAACGGTGGCGTCAACCTGCCGTCGGCGGGATAGCCCAGAGAGAAGAAGCCGTAGGCCACGCTGTCCATGTGCGGGTTCGCCCCGTCTGCGGGGCGGAAGCGGGTGGTGTCCCAGATGCGGTGCTCCGGGGCGAAGGGACCTACTCCGGGCCGCGCGTAGTAGTGGCCGACACCCTCCTCGTCGAATGCCAGGGCCAGGGTCCACCATCCGGCGTGGGGGATCGGGCCGGCGTCCTCATCCGGGGCCGCGCCTGTGCCGATCCGGACGTACCAGCGCGGTCCGGCCTCTGTGGCCTCGTTAGCCGCCGGCGTGTGGCGGAGCCAGATGCTGGGGTAGTAGTACCCCACGGAGTTCTCCGGCCCGACCATCTGCTGCGAGCGAGCCTCGTGGCGGAAGCCCACGTTGGCGGCCCCGGGCGTCCATTGCTCGAAGGACGGCATCCAGATCCGCACCATGAAGACCGGCCGGTCGGCGCGGGCCAGAGGGCGTCCCAGGCGCGAGGTGTAGTCGCGGTTGATCAGATCATCCTGGTTGGGGTGAGCGTCTGTGTCCCCCTCGGTCCTCAGGGAGAGCGCTCCACGACTGCCCTCCAGACCGTCTGCCGGAGGGGCCACGCGCTCAAGCCGCCTGGGTGCGCCGCGGTACGAGCCGGTCCAGTGATTCTGCGCGTCCCGATTGGCCGCCAGGTCGAAGGCCCAGTCCTCCGACTCGAAGTCATCGCACAGCACGTCCAGGCGAACGTCTCGTCCCAGTGGTCCGGTCGAGCCGTCAGCCGCGATGGGGCAAGAGATGAACATCGCCCCCACCACTGCACTGAGTGCCGCCAACGCGCCGGCGCGGATCGCAGTCTTCATGTGCCTGAACGCTCCTTCTGACGACGTGCCCTGCAACAATTGCCGCCGGTGCAGCCTTCCGAGGGTGAGCTCGCAGAAATGGTTCGCCAACAGGCGGCTGGGGGCCTCCAGCCACCGGGACCTGTTGCGCGGTCGCCGGCGTCACTGCAGCGGCCGCAATGCGCGAGGAAGGGACCACGATCCCGGCGGATTCGTCCGCCGAGGAGATCCGGGGGTTGATGTGAACGCCGCCGCGCGGCTCGCCTCCTGCGTGGGAGCGTGTAGGGGTGCGGGCGGCCGATGGCGAACCTGCAGCCATGCTCCGCATCCCTGTTACGCGAGAGAGATGGTCAGCCATGCGCCTCGCCGCTTTGCTCGGATTGTGTCTCACCACCCTTGCCCTGGGAGACGATGCCATGACGCCCGCCGACAAGCCGACCATCACCGGGGTGACGAGGTCCGGGCCGACGCTGGTCCAGCCGGTGGAACAGACCGAAGGGCAGACGTGCCGGTACGGGCTGGGCTTCGTGTTCCAGGTCGGGCCGCAGACCGCTGCGGTGTCGGTGAACGTACGGACCGCCGGAGTCGGCCACTGGGACTTCGAGAACGGCACCGACATCGTGGTTTTCGACGACCTTGCGAATGTCGCAGCGCGACCGCCGATCGTCTGCGCCCGCAACACCACCGACACCGACCCGCAGACGGGCAAGCGGCGGGTCGCGATCCACTATCCGGTGACCCCGGGCTTTTGGCCCCTCGGCGCAAGGCGTGGCGACGCCACCGAGCACGCTGCCGCCGGGACGGGCTTCGGGTTCTCACAGGTCCTGCACTTCGACCTCAACGACGAGGGCTTCTTCAGTTGGGATGACCCCTACGAGCAGTCGTGGTTCGTCTACCAGTTCGCCTGGGACGGCAGCAGATTTCTGGTCACCCATGCGGAGCGTCGCGCCCCCGAGGACGCACTGCAAATCGGGGACGGCCCATGGCGGGTGGTGGGGTCCGGGATCACGTGCGCGATTGCAGACGGCGATGACCTGCTGTACCCGGTCCTGGCGAGCGATAGCAGCCGGAACGTCTCGGGGGTGACCCGCTGGCGCAGCGGATCGGAGGGCTGGCGGCCGGTGGTGTTCTACGGCATCTCGGGCGGGTACGAGCCGAGTCTGGTGCGTGACACCGACGGGGCATTGCTCTACACCGCTCGGGACGCGGATGCAGACGGCAACTCGGTGCGGGTGTGGCGCTCCACGGACGCGGGCGAGAACTGGTACGAGGTGCTGCATGACCCGAAGCTGCGGTCGAATGCGCCGATGGTGCTCAACCGCGCCGCCGACGGGACGCCGTATCTCGCCGCGAACCACCCGAAGGGGTTCCGCAACGTCTCGGCGATCTGGCCGCTAACGGTGGAACGCGACAGGTTCGAGCCGCCGGTCATCACCCGGGATTGCGACGTGGACTTCGGCGCGCCGCCGGAGAAGACGACGTGGTTCACGGACCATCCGGTGGGAGCCGTGGTGCGCCTTCGGGACGGCCGGTGGCACGGCGTCGTAGGCTACCGCGTCATGGCCTTCAGCTTCGAGGGACTCGGTGGTGAGACGCTTGCCCCCCAGACGGGTTGCTACATTGAGGAAGTGTCGTCCACCGGTCCGACGCTGGCGGCGTGGGAGTTCTGAGAGAGGCGTCGCCGGGCCCCATCGTCGTCGCGGGCCGGACGGTCCACGGCAACGGCTTGCGCCGAGCTGGGGCGGACGGTGGTCACCCTCCTGAGGCTGCGGCACGCGGGTAAGCCGCTGGAGCCTGTCCTCTCACCTCGAGGCGGGGGCTGGAAGTCGTCTTCGTGGAGTGGTCCGTGGCCGGGGACGTGCTGGCTGCAGACCTCAGCGCGTAGTCCTTCTTCGGGCCGAGGACCTGAGGCGGCGAGTGAGTGGCGTGGGGGATGTTCGAGGCGTTCAGTGTTCGGATGGAGCTGTCTGAATGTGTTTGCGCCACCCGGTGCCGCGACGATCACGGGTGACATCGGTACCTGAGAGCGAGGCGAACACCCTCTGATGCGAAGCCCATGCCCCGAACCGCTGGACCGGTTGCGACATCGCCCGCATGTCGCATTGGCTTTGCTTGCAGCGTTGCTGCCTGCCCGCTCCCTGGCCGGCCTGCCCGCTCAGGCCCCGGAGACACCCGTCACCGTCCTGCGCGTCGTGGCCACCGCGGACACGGCGCTCTGCCCGGCCACGCCGGCCGACATGGCAGGCTCAGCCACATCTCTTCGCGTGGGCCAGGGCGGGGGCTATGCGGAGGACGGCCACTTGCTGATCCGCTTCGACGATCTGCCGGCGGTCGCGGCTCGGGACGTGGTGCAGGTCCGTCTTGGGCTCAACCGTGAGTGGCGCGGCAGCGGCTACGATGACGACGATGAGATCGTGAAGCTGGTCGTCGCGGCCCCTCGCGCTTTCGAGGAGGGCGGCGAGACATGGCAGTCCGCCGCCGCCCGGTCGGAACCGAACAACACGGTGCGCGACTTCCAGGTCGGGGCGCAGTTGGGTGCGGTCCCGCGCAGTCATCTGGTCTTGAGCACCAACCCCGCCGGCACGGGCGAGTACAAGTACGCCGACACCACCGAAATCGCCCGGGGCTGGCTGGACGGCACCCGGCCCAACCTGGGCCTGCTGCTGATCACCGACTTCGAGCGCAGCGCCCCGTGGGTCGGGACCGCCTGGGTGACGAGCCGCGAGGGTCCGGGAGACCATCGCCCGGTTCTGGAGGTCATGTGCGTCGCTCGGCCCTCCGGCATGTCCGAAGGGCGCTGGGCCATCGTGGAGGCCGAGGGCGCGACCGAGACAGAGCGGACCGCCGCCACCGAGCTGCGCAATCACCTGCGGCGCATCTGCGGGGAGTGGTTCGAGATCGTTCCGGAGGGGTCCTTCGAGGGTGGCCGGCCTGCGATCTACGTCGGCGCCACGCAGTTCGCCGACAAAGGCGGCCTGCAGCCGGAGCGCATGGATGGCGAGGAGTTCGTCATCCGGCGAAACGGGGACGACCTGATCCTGTGCGGTGGCCGGCCCCGAGGCACCCTCTACGCCGTCACGCAGTTCCTGCAAGAGCATTGCGGCGTGCGTTGGCTGACCCTGGCGGGCGAGGAGTACGTGCCCAGCCGCCCGGACCTGAGCCTGCCGCGAGTGGACCGGCGCAGCCGGCCCGCCTTCGTGGACCGGGACCTGATCCCTCCGCACCACTGGCCGCGGACGGGCTGGTACGACGATTCCACCAGGTCCCGCCTTGCGCGCGCCCTGGCCTTCGGGCGCATCAACGGCAGAGCGCCCAGCATCTACCTGGGGGCCGACGCGCCCTCCGAGCGCTACGGCGGCCACATTCGCGGCAACCACCACGGCCACACGATCCGGTGGTATCTGCCGCCGGAGAAGCATTTTGCACAGCACCCTGAGTTCTACGCCCTGCGCGGCGGCAAGCGTGTGGACAGCGGCCTTTGCAAAACCAACCCGCAGATGCGGGAGATCTACCTGCACAACGCGGCGGAGGCACTCGCCGGGGTGGCCGGGGAATCCAGCGGCGACCTCATCTTCCACGTCAGCGACGAGGACGGCCCGCCCCAGCCCTGCGAGTGCGCGGAGTGCAGGGCCGTGGATGCGCGCTATGGCGGCGCGGACGTGGGGCAGATGCTGGACCTCATGAACTGGCTGGCGAAGAGCGGAGAGGGTGTCTGGCCCACCGGGACGGTCGTGGAGACCCTGGGCTATGCGGGCTACGAGACCCCGCCTCCCACGGGGCACATTCGCGACGATGTCATCATCCGGTTCGCGCCGATCCACAAGTGCCACTGGGATCGGCTGGACGCGTCGGTGAACCGCCGCGACCTGGCGAACCTCAAGGGCTGGCTGAAGCCGGCGAAGGATGTGCGTATCTGGGACTATCCGCACCAGTACGGCTCCGGCGCGGAGCCCGTGTCAGGACTGGCGACCACCCGGCGCGGCGACCCCGGCCTTCGGTCGTGGGTGCAGCAGGCGGTCGCCGACGCTTCCGTTGCCCGGGCCGGGCTGCACCTGTCCCTCGCGGCTCCGGTAGCTCCCGGCGAACGCCACGCCTTCACCGCCGGCATCAACGCGTTCTGGGAGCCGGACCGGGGCCTCCGGCCGCGGCTGTTGGTCTGGTGGCAGCGTCCCCGGGACCGCAAGCCCACTCTCAGTGTGCTCAAGGACGCCGCCGCCGCCATCGTCTCCTCCGAGAAGCCCTCCGACCCCGTGCATGCCGTCTGGGAGCCCAGCATCCAGCGCGCCGGCGGTCTGGAGCTTGCCGGAGCTTGGGGGCAGACGGAAAACCCCCACGAGTGGTCGTACCTGCGCTTCGACCTCAACGCGATCCCTGCTGATAGCCGGGTGCTGGACGCTGAACTCGTACTTTCGCGGGTGTGGGCTCGGGGCAGCGAGGGGGCGGCGAATGTCGAGTTCCGCGCCGTCAGACCCGGGGCGGCCTGGGACCCCGTGACGGTCACCTGGGAGACGCAGCCCGAGGTTGAGGACCGGGTGCTGTTCTCCCTGCGCCTGCCTCGTCCGGTGCCGGGCTACGCGGGGCACGACGGCCTGTTCCCCCAGCCGAACCTGCGCGCGCTGGTGGACAACATCCGGCTCTACCACAAGCTCGGCGTGCGTGGGGTGTTCATGGAGACCGACGCGCCGGG
>CAYRFY010000119.1:0-636 GCA_964423635.1 uncultured Armatimonadia bacterium
CGCCGGCTATCGCCGATGCGGGCGAGGCCGGCGCCGACTGGGGCAGCAGCCCGTGGAGCGTGTTGACGAGTATCACGGCGAGGACCCATTGCCCGACCCGGCGCATCAGCGGATGCACCGGCCGGTAGGGCTGCTCGGCGGTCAGCGCTCGGGCGTCGTCCTCCCGATCCGGCGGCACAAGTACCTGGGCCGGCTGGATCATCGGCCAGGCGGCCACCGGCAGCCAGCTCATCGGGACAGTCGGACGCCTCACGGCGGGGATGCCGGAGCCCTGCAGCGTGGTGAGCAGCAGATCCGCCCGAGCGTCCCCGTACAACCCCATATAGGACGCGACAGTCACCCAATCGGTGGTTGGCTCGGTGGCCATTGCCGGATGCCTCCCGTGCAGCCCTTGTCGGTGTTAGGGCTCCCTGAGCACACTGTAGATCGCGGGCCCGCCAAAGCGTAGGATGCGACGCAATCTCGGCGCGCCGTTCGGGTGACGCCATAGAAGGGAGCCCGTCAGTGTCCGGGACCACCATTACCCCAATCCACCTGGGCCCATGCACCTCCTACCTGCTGTGCGGCGAGGGAGCCGTCCTTGTGGACGCCGGGATGCCCGGTGACGAGCGTCGCATCCTGCAGGCAGTGACGGCG
>CAYRFY010000119.1:646-15191 GCA_964423635.1 uncultured Armatimonadia bacterium
GGAGGAGCGGATCCTCGAGCGGGAGATCGCGACGGCGGCGGAGCTTGACCCCGACGAGATCGCGCTTATCATCGTCACCCATTGCCACATCGACCACGTGGGCGGATTGGCGAGGCTCAAGGAGCTCACGGGAGCCACAGTCGCCGTGGGGCGGGCGGATGTCGAGTGGCTCCGCTCCGGTACCAGCCCCGTACTGCGGCCCAGAAGCACCGCCGGGAGGGTGCTGTCCACCGTCATCAGGCCCAAGCCCTATGCGGCCGTGGAGCCGGATGTGTCTGTGGAGCAGGAACTGCCGCTGGACGAGTTCGGCATTGCCGGCAGGATCGTGGCCACGCCGGGTCACACACCGGGATCCGTATCCATCGTGCTCGATGGAAAAGAGGCGATCGTCGGTGACCTCCTGATGGCCATGATGCGCCCCAGACGCCCGACGCTCCCGATCTTCGCCGACGACCTCGAGCAGGTCAAGCAGAGCATCCGCAAGCTGCTGCAGATGGGCTGCGGCAGCTTCTACCTCGGCCACGGCGGGCCCTGCGAGGCCGAGTTGGTGGGACGGCTGGTGGGGTAGCGGCGGCGGGAACGGCGGGGGACAGCAACGCCCCCTCACCTGTCGTCGCCGTCATCCGCCGTTATCCTGTCCATCCGCCGTTATCCTGTCCATCCTGTTCCACTGTCGTCGCCGTCGTCCGCCGTTATCCTGTCCATCCTGTTCCACTGTCGTCGCCGCGGCCGTTGCCGTCATCCCGTCCATCCGCTGTTATCCCGTCCATCCTGTTCCACTGTCGTTGCCGCGGCCGTTGCCGTCATCCTGTCCATTCGCCGTTATCCCGTCCATCCTGTTCCACTGTCGTTGCCGCGGCCGTTGCCGTCATCCCGTCCATCCGCTGTTATCCCGTCCATCCTGTTCCACTGTCGTTGCCGCGGCCGTTGCCGTCATCCTGTCCATCCGCTGTTGTCCTGTTCATCCTGTTCCCCGTCCCCTGCCTCACCGCAGCGTGATCCGGTATGCGAAGGCCTCGGCGTCCAGGTCCAGCAGGAGCCTGCCATCTTCGGCCTCGAACTGCTCGTCCGAGACCTTCTCACCCTCTTGCGACAGGCCCTCGACTGAGACCACGCGGTTGGAGCCGGCGCCAAGCATCGATAGGTCCAGCTCCGCCCTCAAAGGCAGGCTCCCCTGAAGGGGTAAGAGGCGCCACTCGTTTCCGGAGTGCAGCAACCGGAAGGCGCCGTTGGTCTCGATCGCTCCGAAGTCGACCATCCTGCCCTCAGCATTCGCCCGCGCCGCGCGGGCGTCAGAAGCCTCGGCCACATAGTCGATGCTCTCGATCCTCCCGGCGTCCTTGCTCACAACGAGGGTCCCGCCGCGAATGCGGGTGTCCTCCGTCGGCCCGATGGGGACAAGCCGCTCGCCATTGTGCTGTGGCCGGAAGATCCCATAGCGGATGCGGTACTCACCCTCCCAGAGATCGTCGGAGATGGCGAAGCGGGCCGTGCAGCGGTGGGTGCCCACTTCCCGCAGCTTCGCCGGGTCGAGGTCGAAGTTGCTGTGCACGGCGATCTTCTCGCCCTGCTCGGCGTTGTCGTGGCAGATGTGCAGGAAGGTGACGCAGCCCTCGGGAAGCGACTTGAGTACCTCCCATTCGGCGTCGAGCTCTACCTGCCCGCCTCCGAGCATTCGTGCCTGCAGGATACGGGTGCGGACCGGCGCGCGGGAGGACACGTCCAGCGATTCGGGCCTGGTGTCGACGAAGGTCACGCCCGGGCTGTGGGCATAGCCCACCGCCAGACCGTCCTTGAGAGTGATGGAGCTTTCCACAGCGCCGGATGTGGCCAGATAGCCGTAGCGGGGCAGGACCACGTCTCCCACCTGCCAGGGGGTGTCTCCGCGGTTGACGAACACCTCCCCGCCGCCACCGAAGGTGGTGTGCTGACGGTGGATGTCGTCGCCGACGAACTCGTGGCCGTCAAAGGACTGCCCGGCAAGCTCGGCGCAGATGTCGTGTTGCAGCCAGTAGGTCATCACCGTCCCGCGGGTGCACGGGCCGGTCGCCATGGGGTTCCGGCCCCCCATCACGGTGTTGGACAGATAGTCATCGCTGGCCCAGCCGGAGTCGGCCTCGCCACCGGCATAGCGCGGGCCCAGACCCCCGGCGAAGAGGATGAAACTGCCGTGGGTGCCCATGTCGTGCCACGGGGTGCGCTCGGCGTCGGCGCATTGCCAGCCCCAGGCCTTCGCCGAGCTGTGGTCGGCCTGCGCGCCATCCAGATGTCCGATCAGACCGTCGTGTCCCGCCTCGCTGATCTGCGGCGCATCGTCCCCCAAAGTCTCGCGGACGTAATCGAAGCACTCGCCCCAGTGCTTCGCGCACTCCATCTTCGTGTGGAAGTTGCCCTCCTGATCGTAGTAGTCCAGTAGCGGGAGGGCCGTGAACACGTCGATGAAGTAGGCCGTCGGAGCAAAGCCCTCCTTGATGAGCTTGATATTGCGCTCCAACCAGGGACGGTAGGCTCCCGGCAACCAGCGGTAGCTCTGGGCGTCGGGACCCGGGTTGTACCAGGCCCGCTGTGGCGTGCCGTCGGCGTTGAACAGGATGTGCCGATAGCCAAAGTCCGAGGCGTCCGGGTAGAAGTCGATGTAGTTGTCGTGCACGGCGCACAGCATCCCCGCGTCCTTGCAGGCCTTGACCCAGGCATCCCAGACCTGTGGGTCGCAACTGGGCGGGTAGACATCCGGGAGACGATAGTCGTAGCCCCAGCGTTGCCAGGCGTGCTTGACAAAGACGCTGTCCTCAAGACCGTAGGCTCCGGCGCGCCGGATGTCTCCCGCGATATAGTGGCCTCCCCACCAGTCGATGCACATCCGGCCCTTGAGCTTCTCCACACCGCCCGCCGGCCGGAAGCCCGAGGCCTCGCGGTACACCCTGGCGGCCGCGAAGGCCCCCTTCTCCGAGGGAATGAGCATCAGCGTCGCGTCGTGCCCCGTCTGCAGGGAGTACAGCTTCTCCGCCGGGTCCACCTCGAAGCGGTACGGGAAAACGTCCGCCGCCTGCACGATACTCAGGCCGTTTTCGTAGTCCACACCGATGTGGCGTGTGCTGAGCGTGAAGCCGCCCTGCCCAAGGGTGAAGCGCCCCGGCTCCTGGATCACATTGCCGAAGCCCGCGTAGACCCGCCTTGCCTTGACGCTGGCCGGCCCCACTCCCAACAGCGTGAACCTCGGGCTGCCTCGCTTGTCTCGCTCCTGAGTGGGCATCGCGAAACGGATCTTGAAGGCGCCGTCCTCCACGAACATCGACGTCTCCACCGTGACGCGCTGCTCGTCGACCACGGCCAGGTCGGAGATGGTGGTCATCTTGCCGTCCGGCGTCCACTTGGCCTCGCCTCCGAGCACCCGGGCCCGCGACCGCCAGTCGGACACGTCCTCCCCGTCGATGGACATCAGGAAACTCTCGAATACAACCGCCTCGTCCGCCGTGGCCACGGCGATCTTGCCCTGCGCGAAAGCATAGGGGCCGGCGGCCCAGCCGATGCCGAAGCGGCCCGCCCCGTTCTCCACCAGCCACTGGAAGTGACCCTCCTCTCCACGCAGCGCCGCTTGAGCGCGGTCGATGGCCTCTTCACGCTGTTGCACCGGCCAGTCCGGGTCCTCGGGCTCCGGCTTGTCCCCGACGATCAGCGTCGGCTCGCCCCAGTAGCCCGAATCGCAGGTGGTGTTCCCCTCCGGGCCGGGGCCGTTCCACAGCCGCAGGGTGACGGTCTGCCCGGCGTAGGCGGACAGGTCAACTCGCGCCGGCTCCCACACCTTGGCGGCGGAGAACCGATCGAACAGCTCGCCATACTCCCCGCTCTCCCCGGCGACGAGTACCTTCCACTGCACCCCGTCGCTGGGCGGCTCCTTGTCCGTATTGTCGCGGATGGCGGTGAGAAACTCCAGGGCGATAGGCGTGATGTCGGGCAGCGCAAGCCGCATGTCGGCCCACATCGTCCCCGCGCCCTCGCGATAGGGCGGGTGGATGACAATGGCGTTCTTGCTCTCGGGACGAGATGCCGTCCCGGGCGCGAAAGTGGCACCCGTCTGTGCATCGCTTCCCCGCCAGCCCAGGGGCAGCGGCCTGGCTTGCTCGCCCTGCTGCACGTGCACCTGCGCCGTCCCGATCCGATCCAGGGGCGTGGCCCCCGCCCGCTGCACACGGAGCACGGGGAGGGCCACCGACGCGTCGGCCTTCGTCTGCTCCGAGAGCCTCATCTCCACGTAGGCCCCGGTCCGCGTCCAGTATTCGCCCTCCTGCGAGCCCACCGTCACCTCCGCCTCGCGCCGCCCGCCGTCGGCATCGCCCAGCATCAGGTTGAACCCTACACTGGCGCCGGTACCGATGCCCTCGGAAACGGCGTCCCACGGAATGGCGATCTCCAGCTCATAGCCTCCCGGCACCGGGCGGGACGCTACCGCGAAGGTCCGGGGAGCCGGAAGCTCGCGCAGTTTCATGCCGTAGTCGGGGACCCTGATCGCCGGACCGCCCTGAGCGAAGGGGGCGAGCGCCAGCACGAGGTCCTCCTCCCCGATGGTCGGCTCCGTGCGCCGGGAGGGCGGAGTGCCGCACAGGTACAGCCGGACGTAGTCGCTACCCACGAAATCCCGGGAGTCTGTGTCCCCGCCGCACAGGTCGTCATCGGTCACGCGCAGGCCGATGTACAGGTTCTTGTCGTCGTGCAGCAGGGAGAGGATGGCGCCGAAGTCGTCGGGGCCGAAGTCTCCCAGGCTGCGCTCGCCTTCCCCCAGCGGAATCGGCAGCGCATGGGTCCACTCGGTCAGGTCGCCATCCACGGTGACTTCGCCCGCCGCCCGCAGTGCCGTCACCGCACCCAGACCCTCCGGCCGTGCCGCGGGCCGACTCACCGCCGAGGAGGCCACCTGCGTGATCCACACCGTGTGGGCTCGGCGCTGCTGTCCCGCCACCTCGAAGTCCGCAGAGGCGTGCAGCGGATAGTGGGCGGCGTAGCTGGTCGCAGCCGGCACGACACTGAACACCAGCACCGCCTCGGCGCCCGGAGCGACCTCGAAAGGCTGCGGATTGGGGGCCTGTACCGTCCAATCGTCGATGACAGCCATCCGCACGGCGCCCGCGAGTGGCTCTTCGCCGCCGTTCTTGACGGTCACGGATACCGGGAGCGGTACCCCCAGTTCGGTCACCCGCTCGATCTGCTCCAGCGACAGGGTCAGTGGTCCCTCGGTGGTCGTGGCGGGACGCCAGGCCATGGCGGGTGGGACGATGGCGAGGGCTGCTGTCAGTATCAGAATAGGGGCCAGTCGCATCGGGGGTCCTCCGGTCGGACGGCTGTTGGCATCAATCCTCCCCCTATTCCCCGTGCCGGGCGGGGTGTCCTTGGGCCAATGGGTCCCGCCCGGAAGGGTTGGGATGGCGCCGCGACAAGCCCGACCGTCACCCTAACCCACCGTTAAGCCGGGGTTGAGAAGTGGTTGACCCCCTCCCTGTAACCTGAGCGTGTCACGGAAGGGAGATGACTCGCATGGCATGTGAGAGGGCGGCAGAGAGCGGTTACTCGTCGGCGGAACAGCGCCCACTAGACGGGTCCGGGTGGTTTGCTGTGGCGATCGGGCTTGTGGCGATCGTCGCCACGCTCTTGCTCCCGGCGATGGAGCCGGCTTCCACCGGCCACTCGGACTGCGGCGCCGCGTGCTCTCAGAAGACCGTCCACGGCGCCTCAGCACCGTCTCGGCCGGCCATGTTCGATGCCGACAGGTAGAGGGCTTTGCGGGCGGTGCGACCGCCCGATCACATCAGACGGACGATGGAGGAAGAGAGATGAAGCGAGGCTTTACGCTCATCGAGTTGTTGGTTGTGATCGCGATCATCGCGATCCTGGCGGCGATCCTGTTCCCGGTCTTTGCCAAAGCCCGGGAGAAGGCGCGGCAGACCAGTTGTCTTTCGAACATGAAGCAGATCGGTCTGGGACTGACGATGTATGTGCAGGACTATGACGGCACCTATCCCCCCTCATACTACTACCCGTGGGGTAGTGGGGGGGCATCGGGATACATGCACTGGAGCGCCATGATTGGTCCATACGTGAAGAACTGGCAGCTTTTCGTCTGCCCCAGCGACAAGAACAAGGGCATCGCTCCCACCAACAGCTTCGACCTGCAGGCCCCGAGGATCAGCTACATCTCCAATGAGGTCCTGATGGGGCGTCCGCGAGCGCACTTCAGCGTCGTCAGCGAAGCCGAGATCGAGGAGCCGTCGTCTCTGATCGCCGTGGCCGAGATCACCGACTACCTGTACGGTATCGGCGGCTCCAGCGGTCCCAGTGGCGCGGCCGTCAAGAGCCACAGGCCCGCCAACGCCTTCACACCGTGGAACAACGACGGCGGGTACGCCGCGAGCTATGCCTATGTCAGCGACGCCGATTGGCAGGCCGCCGAGGCCTCCGCGGCAGCGGCCTCCGACTACCTCAACGACGAGAGCCAGACGCACCTGCGCTACTGCTCCCGCGAGCGCCACAACGGCGGCTGCAACTACGCCTTCGCCGACGGCCACGCCAAGTGGTACAAGCCTCAGGCCACGCTCTCCGGCAGGCTGTGGGGAACGCGCTTCTACTCCCTGGCCAACGACGCCCCGATCTACTAGTATCCCGGGCTCCACCCACCGCCCCAGCATTCCGTGGCGGCCGGCGTGGGCCCCCGACCGACACCCACAGGCCCGGACCTCTCGTAGCAGGGTCCGGGCCTGCGCGGCAGCGTGGACCTGCCGGACATACGGGCGCCCTCGTCGGTCCACCAAAGCTCGGCGTCAGTCGGTGCAACCTTTGCGCCCTATCGCCGCAAATCGGACGCCGAGGGGTTGCATCCTGCGCCGGCTCCGAGTAGTATGATCTGGCCCAAGACAACTGAGCGTCCCACCATCTGTGAGGTACGCCGGTAGCCTCTGGCCGCCGGCGGTCGGAAGACGGTGCAAATCCGTCGCTGCCCCGCAACTGTAACCGGAGACGAAACCCGCCCACCGCCACTGTCCCCACCGGGGATGGGAAGGCCGCGGGGAGTAGGTTGACCCGGAAGCCAGGAGACGGCCTCGCAGGTCACCAGCAGGAACCTCTCGAGGGAGAGGGGCCCCGGTCAACCGTTGCGCATAACGGAAAGCCGCGCCTCTGCTGAGGCGCGGCTTTTGCGCTTCCCGCGGCCCCCCCTCGTCAGGCGAATCTCGCCGCTAACGGGGAGGCGAAGTCGATGCGACGTCGGACGGGTTTCACGCTCATCGAGTTGCTCGTGGTGATCGCGATCATCTCGATCCTCGCGGCCATCCTGTTCCCGGTCTTCGCTCGAGCACGGGAGAAGGCTCGACAGGCAAGCTGTGTCTCCAACCTCAGGCAGTTGGTCATGGCGAACATCCAGTACGCCACCGACAATGACGGCACCTTTGTCATGGGTGCCTCGGACATCTGGACGGGGTTCGGCGGGCGCTATCGATGGCACGGCACGCGGCAGGGCACCGGTGTGGGAGAGGGCATATTCCTCCCTGAGTTGGGGCCCTTGTGGCCATACCTCAGGGACGCCCAGATCAAGGAGTGCCCCAGCTTCCGGGACTACGTCCGCGTGGGCGACGGCAGCGCCAATGACTTCGAGGCCGGTTGCGGCGGCTACGGGTACAATAACGAGTTCGTCGGCAGCTCGGCCTGGAGCGACTACAGCCCGGACGGGGCCAACAGGGCCGCCAATGATTCCGAGATCCACGACCCCTCCGGAACCTTCATGTTCTGCGACTGCGGGTTCCTGCAGTTCTACCCCAACACCTTCGCCATCGAGTACTCCTTCATGGAGCCCCCGTACTGGGCCTACTTCGCCCTGAGCTGGGGGTACTGGATGCGCCCCGTGCCCTCCATCCACTTCCGCCACAACGGCATGGCCAACTTCGCCTTCGCAGACGGCCACGTCAAGGCGCTGCCGAGGCAGATCGTGCCGGACTCGGGGTCATCCTACGGCGGCACGACGCAGGATCTGATCGACTTCGGGAACGGCTGGCCCGGCCCGGACGACTTCACCTACTGGGACCTGGAGTAGCTCGCCATGCCGATACCCCACTTTGGCAGATCGGTACGGACGCACCTGAGAGATCACCGCAAGGCGTGGCTGCTGGGGCTGGTCATCGCGGTCTTCGGCGTCTGGAACGTCTACCAGGCGTGGCAGTTGCGGCCGGGGAGCAAGGTCCCTCCCCAGCGGCCGAACGCGGTGGTCTGTACCCACTGTGGCTGGCAGGGACACCGCGTGACCCTCCACCTGCCCCAGCGCTGTCCGCGCTGCCACCGCGTCACCGTGCACTTCGCCGGAATCTGCCCGGAATGCGGGGAGTGGACGGCCTGGGACCCCGGTCGGGAGGCCGCCCTGTTCGCCAACCCGCGGCTGTTCATGGATGAGGGCCCCAACGCCTTCTTCCCACGCTGCGCCCGGTGTGGAGCGCAGACCAATGCTACCGGCGTCAAACCGTCCGCGGCCCTGCCGCCGGGCCTGCTTAAGCGCCTGCAGTCTGAACGAGAGAGCGCCGCCCCGGGGCGGCGGGGGGACAGACCATGAGAGACAAGAAGCTGATCGTGGCCGCCATCGTCGCCGCTATTGCCGTGGCCTGCCTGGGTTGGGCCCTGTGGCCCGCGAGAAGCCCTTTGGCGAGGAAAGCCGGTGCCGTGGAGAGTATCTGTGCCGCCTGCGGCAAGGTGGAGACGCGGCATCTGGCGGCCGTTCCCGATGTCTGCGGCGCATGTGGGCAGCGCCAGGTCTATCCGGCCGCCAAATGCCCCCATTGCGGGGCACCAAACCCTCTGCCGGTCGCGATGGGCCCCCAGATGCGGACGAACACGCTGACGTGCCGCTCCTGCGGCAAGGTCTTCTCTCCCCTGCGGGAGCCGTAGCGCCTGTCGGGCACCCGCGGTGCTCACAGTTCGGCAAAGGTAAGTGCCCTTCGGGTGGCGAAACGTCCCTGCTGTCCGGGGCGGAGTGCACTCAGCTCTCAAGAAGGGCACGTTACGATGAATCGCAGAGTCCTTTGCATCGCTGCGGCATGCATTCTAGTCGGAGCCGGGGTTTCCATGCTCTCGGAGCGCGCGGAGACCGCCGACGGCGCCGTCTACCACTCACCCCAGGAGTTGGCCCTGGCGTCGGATGGCTCCCGGCTCTACGTCTCCGATCGAACCGCCGATCGGGTGGTGGCGATGGATGCGCAGACGGGAGAGACCCTAGCTGCCTGCCCCATTGCCGCTCCCTACGGCCTGGCCCTGTCGCCCGGCGCTGACTTGCTGTATGTCGGCAGCTCCACCGAGGACACCGTCCTCAAGGTCAGTACCGACGGGCTCAAGGTGCTGGGGTCGGTGGACGTCGGGCGTCGGCCCACCGGTCTTACGCTGTCTCCCGACGGTGAGACACTCTACTGCTGCAACCAGTTCTCCAACTCCGTCGCGGTCATCAGCACGGCGGACATGGAGAAGGTCCGCGACGTCGAAGTAGTGCGAGAACCTCGGTGCTGTGCCCTCACGGCGGACGGCAGCAAGCTTGTGGTTGCCAACCATCTGCCGTTGGGCTCGAACATGGATGACGACCTCGGGGCGCAGGTCAGCATCGTGGACCTTGCCTCCGGGCGGAGGACCGAGGTGCTGCTGGCCCGTGGCGCCACGGATGTGGGCCAGGTCTGCTGCTCGCCCGACGGCAAGTGGGCCTACGTCGCCCACGTCCTGGCGCGCTGGCTGGTGCCGCCTACCCAACTGGATCGGGGCTGGGTCGCGACCAACGCCCTCACGGTGGTGGACATCGCCGCCGGCAAGCGTCTGGCCACCGTCCTCATCGACGACCTCGACCGCGGAGCCGCCAATCCCTACGGGGTGGCACTGTCGCCGGACGGCGCGCAGCTTTGTGTCACCACCTCGGGCATCCACGAGGTGCAGATCGTGGATACCGCCGGGCTGCATCAGATGATCGCCGAGCGCCCCGCGGACAACCCGGTGGCGCTGGAAGACGACCTCACCGCCCTGTACCGCGCCGGGGTTCGCAAACGGGTCAAGAGTGGGGGAGAGGGGCCCCGCGGTGTGGTAATGGCCGCCGATGGCGCCCTGGTGGCGAACTACTACTCGGGCAACGTCACCAAGATCGGCCTGGAGCGCGGGGAGGTCGTGGCCACGTGGCCGCTTGGTGAGCAGCCGCTCATGGACGACGTGCGCCACGGCGAGATGCTCTTCAACGATGCCCGGGTGTGCTTCCAGGGCTGGCTGACCTGCGCCACCTGCCACCCGGACGGGCGCACCGACGGTCTGGCCTGGGACCTGCTGAACGACGGCATCGGCAATCCCAAGAACGCCAAGTCGCTGCTGCTATCGGGCCAGACGCCTCCGGTGATGTCGCTGGGTGTGCGGGCGAGCATGGTCGTCGCCGTCGAGAGTGGGTTCAAGTACATCCAGTTCCATCAGCCGCGGGAAGAGGAGATTCGGACGGTGTCGGCCTACCTGGACGCCATGAAGCCGGCGCGCAGCCCCTTTGTCTCCAAGACCGGCGAGCTTTCGGAGGCCGCCAGGCGCGGGAAGGAGCTGTTCTTCAGCCGGGAAGTGGGCTGCGCCAAATGCCATCCGGAACCCCTGTACACGGACCTTGCCATGTACGACGTAGGCACCCGGGGCAAGTACGACCGCCACGACAGCTATGATACCCCGATCCTGGCGGAAATGTTCCGAAGTGCCCCCTACCTGCACGACGGCAGTGCCGTGACGATGCGCGAGGCCCTCCGCGACCGCAATATGGACGACCGCCACGGCCGCACCTCGCACCTGAGCGAGCAGCAACTCGACGATCTGTGCGAGTACGTGCTGTCGCTATAGTCTGTCGTCTTTGGCTCTTCGCGGCCGGTCGGCCGCCGCTCACGCCGGTCGTCCGTCCTCGCCATCCCAACGAATCACGAAGCCGACCGCGATGGTGCGGTCGGCTTCTCGCTTCAGACCCGAGGCTCCGCCTCACGCGGTCAGATTGGCCTCTCCCAGCGATTGCAGGAAGGCCTCGTTCTCCTGGAGCCAGGAGTTGTGCTCCTCCAGGGCTCCGGCGGCGAGGTCCATGCTCTGCGAGAACACCGCCGGGTCTCTGGTGAGCAGGGCCTGGTCGCGCAGGAGCGCCACCTGCTGCTCGAGACGCTCCATCTCGGACTGCAGCACCCCCGCCCGCTGCCACACGGCCTGTCGACTCTCGGCCCGCCTCCTGAGCACCTCAATGGTCGCCCGGCGCGAGGCCACCACGGCCTCGGGGAGCCTGCCGGTGGCGATGGACTTCTCGATCTGCTCGATCTCCCGCTGAGGGTCGGTCTTGTCCCAGTCCCGGGAGTATCGCGAGAGTAGCTCGGAGAAGACCAGCATCCTTGCATATACCGCGCGCAACTCGGCAAGATGGGTGGCATAGGTCTCCAGGGCGCCATCCCCCGTCTGGCCGAGGCGTCCGGCGATGTCCAGCACATCATCGCACTTGGCCGAGAAGGCATCGTGCCGGGCGCGTCCCTGCGCCGTAAGGCCCGTGGCCATGGCTGAGAGGGCGGCCTCGGTACTATTGCCGGCCTGAGCGTGAAGCTGAGCCCGTACCGCGCGCTGGAAACGCGCGCTGGTGGCCAGCGTGGTGAGCAGGACGACCTCGCCCGCCGCGCCGACCAAGAGCATCGGCCAGGCGGCGATGCTCAGACCCGCCACCGCGGTGACGTAGAGCCAGTTCACCGGCACTCCGCCGAGGCCCGGCACCTTCACGCGCACATTGAAGGCCGCCTTCAGATAGTCTCCGAAGCCGGGTTCGCGACGGGCCTTCGTCGCTGCGGGGCCACCCATCACGGCTCTCCTTCGATGCACAGCGCTTTGCCATTGCCGTCGGCGTGCACGGGCCGGATGGCCGCGCGCGGCGTGGCCAGGATCTTGCGGAACACCTCTCCGATCTCGGCTACGCAGTGGCCAAACTCGCTTCCGGCCTGGGCAACCATGGCCGGAACCTCCGGATCGGGTATCGGGATATCCACGAACTCCGCGGCCAACGTGCCCGGGGCTCCGCTCATGAGCCAGATCCGGTCGCCCAGGTACACCGCCTCCGCCACGCTGTGGCTGATGAGGATGATCGTCGCCTGGATCTGCGACCACAGGCTCACGATCAAGTCCTGCATCCCGAGCCTGGTGGGCTCATCCAGAGCGCTGAAGGGCTCGTCCATCAGCAGACAGCGCGGCTTGAGCGCCAGACATCGGGCCAGTGCCACCCGCTGCCGCATGCCGCCCGAAAGCTCGTGGGGGTACTTGCCCGCGTCGGTCTCCCTCAGCCGCACCTTGCGCAGCCAGATGTACGAGATGTCCCGGATGTCCTTCTCCGACAGGCCAAGGGCCCTGCAGTGCAGCGCCAGACCGAAGCCGATGTTGTCCAGCACCGAGAGATGCGGGTAGCAGCCGTAGTCCTGAAACAGCATGCCGCGCTCCGCCGACGGCCCCACCACGGGCTCCCCGCGAAATCGTATCTCGCCGCGCGTGGGAGGCATGTGGGTGTCGAAACCCGCGATGAGCTGCAGCAAAGTGGATTTGCCGCAGCCGCTGGGGCCCAGCAGGCACACGAACTCCCCGCTGTGCTGGTAGTCATTGATGGTGGCATTGACGTCGGTGATGGCCAGGAACGGCGGGCGCTTGCCGCGCCGGAACTCCTTGGCCACCTCGCTCACCTGCAAAACCGGCACACTGTCTTCAGACATCCGGCCAACTCCGCTGGGAAGATTCGGGCACTAACCCTCACCGCGCGCCATCCTGTATGGGAACAGCCGGTTGCTCAGCCGGCCGCAGGTCCTGTCCAGGATGGCGCCGACGATCATGATCGAGGCCACCGTCAGGTAGACCTCCGCCATGTGACCCCGGCGCTGGAAGACCATGATGAGGTTCCCCACACCGCCCACACCCTCGCCGGCCTTGATCACCTCGGCCAGGACGATGTACGTCCAGCCGATGCCCAGGCACAGGCGCAGGGCATTGAAGATGTCCGGCAGGGCGATGGGAACCAGGACGCGGCTCACCAGTTGCCACGAGCCCGCCCCCTGGGCGTAGGCGCTGAGCAGGTACTTGTGGTCCACGGCGCCGATGTGTCGCACCACCAACGGCAGCAGATAGGCGAAGGTCGCCAGAGCCAGGAAGCCCACCTTCTGCTCCTCACCCGTCTTCCACCAGGCCATGGTGAGTGGCACGATGGCCGGGATCGGCAGGTACGAAAGCAGCGCAGTGACCAGCCCGAAGGTGGCGCCGATGCGGCTGAAGGCGGCCATCGCGATCCCCAGCGGAAGCGCGATGAGCACGGCCACCGCGAACCCGCCCAGGACCCGGGCCAGACTGAGCAGGATATTGCGCATCAGGGCGCTGTCGTACCACAGCTCAGGGAGCCGTGAGATCACCTCCGCCGGACTGGGCAGGATCGTGGATGAGATCCTCCGCAGCTCCGGCTCCGCTCCGGCCGTGGCCCACAGCCACCAGACGAAAAACAGGGCGAAGGGCAATACGCCCAGTAGCACTCGCAGGGCCGGTGCCGTGCGCTCGCGAACCCGAAACAGCCGTGAGCGGGGAGCGGGGGCCTGTGGCAACTCACCCAGGTCCGGGATTGCCGCCTCCTCCGCCGGAACCGGGGCGGACCCGTCGTCCACCGGAGGCTCGTCCTGACCGCGTTCGGTGTGGAAGAAGAAGGCAAGCAGCGACCTCCACGGCCCCCGTTTGCCCTCCTGCGGAGCCTCACTCATGTCTTACTCGCCCTCGAGGGGGTAGACGGCGATCTCCACGCGGCGGTTTTGCGCGTGGTTGTGCGGGTCATTGGGATTGGCGGGTACGTCCCAGGCCTTGCCCTCGGCACGGAACTTGCCCTCCTCGAACTTGTACCGCTTGATCAGCGCCTGCTTCACCGCCTCGGCACGCTCCTCGGACAGCTTCTTCACCTGATCGTACGGCGCTCGGTCGCGCATGGAATCATCCGTGTGGCCGGTGATAACGACCACGGCCCTATCGAACTGCCCAGCGAGCTGTGCAACGCGCTCGAGGGTCTGATTCACCGACGGGTCGTAGAGCTGGCCCTTCACCGGATTGCCGAACTCATCGTCGGCCGCGTGGAACAGGTCCGGCGAGTTGGGATAGAAGTGGATGCGAATCACGTGCTTCAGAAGCGGCGCCTCGGCGGTTCGGTCCCAGTCGGCGGGGGCGAACTTGGCCGTGTACGTGTCGGTCTGGTCGGCGAAGGCCTTCTCCCCGTCCAGGGCCTTGATCACCGAGAAGTCCATGACCTGGTCGAAGGGAACGGGCTTGTCGATCTTGCCCAGTTCCTTATAAACGAAGTTGATCCGGTCCCACGTGCGCTCGAGGTTCGTGGGGTTATTGGCGTTGAGGAAGAACTGCTTGTTCTCCGCGAAGTTCGTCGAGTGCGCATCGAGGAGCATCATCTCGATCTCCTCAGCCGGGAAGTCATAGCCGTCAGCAAGCCACTGGATGGCAGCCGCGCGGAACTCCTCGTCCGTCTCGAGCCTCT
>CAYRFY010000120.1:0-15144 GCA_964423635.1 uncultured Armatimonadia bacterium
GCCGTTCGCCGTCGTGGGGCGGGCTTTCCGGCCCGCCGCCGTTGTCCGTTGCCGTCCGCCGTTCGTGGGGCGGGCTTTCCGGCCCGCCGCCGTTGCCGTCCACCTTCCCTCTCCCACACCACCCGTCAAGCTTGCGGCTACCCCTCACCCCATGACTATTGGCGGCCTCCACAAGCTATCCCTCAGCGACTATCCCGGCCACTGTGCGGCCATCGTGTTTGCCCAGGGCTGCAATTACCGGTGCCCGTTTTGTCACAACGGCGGCCTCATCCCACTGCAGGGGGAGGTCCGGATGGATGAGGCGGAGATCTTCGCCTTCCTGTCGCAGCGCGCCGGGCTGCTGGATGCCGTCGTGGTCAGTGGGGGCGAACCGACCCTGCAGCCCGATCTGGCCCAGTTCCTGGAAAGGGTGCGGGAGCTAGGGCTGAGGACCGCTATCGAGACCAACGGCAGCCGCCCGGACGTGCTCGCGGAGCTGCTGCGGCAGGGGCTGCTGGATTTCGTGGCGATGGACATCAAGGCCCCGCCCCACAAGTACCCGCTGCTTTCGGGCGTGCCGGCATCGATCGATGAGGCGCTGCGGTCGGCGGCGCTCGTCGCCGAGAGCGGGGTGGCCCATCAGTTCCGGACCACGTGGGTCAGGGCTCTGCTTTCGGCGGAGGACATCGAGACCATCAGGGGAATACTGTCCGCGGGGTCCGACTATCGGGTCCAGGAGTTTCGGGCCCGGGATGCCCTGGATCCGTCGCTGCGCGAGACCGACTGAGATGGCGGCGAGTGCACAGTCCGACCGGCATGCGCCGGTCTTCATGGAAAAGGAGCCTCTGATGATCATCATCGGCGAGCTGATCAACGGGACCCGCAAGAACCCCAAGCAGGCCATCGCGGACAAAGACGCGGGCTATATCGCCGTTCTTGCCCGGCGGCAGGACGAGGCGGGAGCGGCCTTCATCGACGTGAACCCGGGCACCACCGGAGATGCCGAGGTCAGCGACATGCAGTGGCTGGTTCAGACGGCCCAGGGCGTCACCGCAAAGCCCCTGAGCTTCGATTCGCCGAATGTCAAGGCGATCGAGGCGGCCTTCGAAGCCTACGAGGGTGAGGCGACGCCGATGATCAACTCCATCACCCTGGAGAAGGAGAAGATCGAGAGCCTGCTGGGTCTGGTGGTGGACACGGGTGCCAACGTCGTGGCCCTGGCGATGAGCGATTCGGGGATGCCCTCCGCGGCCGGAGAGCGCGAGGAAACGGCCAAGCAGCTCATAGACAAGCTCGTGGAATCCGGGGTCAAGCCTGAACGCATCTATCTGGACCCGATCATCATGCCGCTGAGCACCGACGCCAATGTTGGCAAGTACGTTTTTCAGGCGATCGCCGCGGTGAAGGCGTACTGCCCCGAGTGCCACATCACCTGCGGACTGAGCAATATTTCCTACGGCCTGCCGAGCCGCAAGCTGATCAACAGGGTGTTCCTGAGCCTGTGCATGATGGCCGGGCTGGATTCGGCGATCATGGACCCGCTGGATGAGCAGATCATGGCCCAGCTCGTGGCCGCCGACGCTCTTCTTGGCAATGACGAGTGGTGCATGAACTACATCACCGCCGGCCGGGCGGGGAAGCTGGAAGGGTAGGGAGGCGGGGGCGACGACCGGTTCGCCGGTCGCGCCCGGTGGAGCGCGAAGCCGAGGTCCGGGGCCCGGACCGCAAGGCGAGCCGGGCCCCTCAGCCGTCGCGCGTCTGTCGGCCGGCCGCGGCGCGCCTTTGCGCCCAAGCCGGCCCGGCCTTTCAGTACACATAGACGTGCCGCCCGTACCCCTCGAACCGGTCCTTCAGCTTCCCCTCGGTGATCTGCGCCTCACGGTCCTCGAACATCACCTGCGCCGCCTGGCCCTCCAGCCCGCTGAACTCACACTCCACCGGCTCGCTGTCGGCATTCACCGCCAGCAGGTAGTGCTTCTCTCCGTGCTCCCAGACACAGCAGTGGATAGCCTCCGTGTCTGTCTCGGCGGGGCCCCGGTCCGTGCCTGTGAGCACGACCTCCGACAGTGCCTGGACCTCGGCGTTCAGCACCGGGAAGTAGTCCCACAGGTGGCTTTCGGGGAGGAACCAGTGGCCGCGGTTGTTCTTGTTTTCGCTGTACTTCTCCGAGCTGTAGTAGGCGTACCAAAACAGCGCCTTGGCCCCATGGATCAGGCCCAGGTAGGCCTGGCAGCACAGCTCCTCGTTGGTGGGCTCAGACCAGTGGCTGTCGATGGTGAAGGCCTGGGGCACCAGCCAGATGGGCGTCCTGCCGCCGGCGGCGGCCTTGCCCCGCTCGATCCAGCCTGCCACGCCCGAGAGCGGAGCGTGGCGGATCAGGTACGGGTCCATCATCAGCACATCGTAGGCCTGCAGGTTCTCGGAAAACAGCGATGGGTTGCAGCAGGCCGCCATCACGGGCCTGTGGGGGTCCAGGCGGCGGTACCTCTCGTAGGCGGCTTTCGCCCGCTGCAGGTTCTCTCCATGCGCCTCGTCGATGCCGTACCAGTGCAGCAGATTGCCGTGCCGGTTGGCGATCTCGACCAGTCCCGCCAGCGTCGCCTCATCCGGGCCGCCCACCTCAGGCACCACCATGAGCCCGATCTCCTCGGCCATGCTGATGTAGTCCTCGCCGGGCATGGCCCAACTGTTGTGGATGCAGTTGAAGCCCCTGTCTCGCAGGCTCTCCATCGCCTCCCGCATGCTGATCTCGGGCAGGCCCAGCTCCTTGGCCCGTGAGTTGATGATCGCCAGAGACCGCTCGCCCACATGGTACAGGCCGATGGGGAAGAAGGGCCTGCCATTCACGTAGCAGGCCTGCTTGGCGTCGAAGGTCACCTCAAAGGGCGCAGGAGCGGCCACGGACAGCTTCTCCGTGAGACAGCAAAGCAGCCTGCCCTCGGTATCGATGAGGTCGAGCCGAACGGTGTAGTCACCGACGGGGAGCTTGTCCAGGGGCTCGGAGAACTCGAAGTCGGACCGGGGTTGCACGGGCAGGGCCGTCTGCCATTGCGGGGTCCACTTGCCCTGCGCGAACAGGCTGGCACGGACCTTGAGACCGGGCGCATCCGTGTCTCCCACGGAGCCTTCCAGGCGCAGCTCCTTCTTCGGGTCCCGGGATTGGATGAGGTTGCGGTATGGCGGGGAGACCATGGCGATGTCCATGATCGGTGCCGTCGTGATATGCAGCACGGGACCGGAGGCCAGCACACGCGTGGGCTCGTTGGCGTCGAAGGCCACGATCTGCCGCAGGTGCTTGCCGTCGGTGGCCACCGGGACCCTGAGCGTCACCTGGGCCTTCCCATTGCCGGGCACGGTCACGGACTGCCGTGGGCCGCTCTCCTCGCCGGTCACCAGGTCGATGCAGGCGATCTGCACCTCCGCCGACCGGTCTATGACCGCGGCCACCTCTGCCGTCACGCTGTTGTCCCCGACGTACCACCGCTCCGGCGCCCTCACGGCGATCTGCGGGCTGCAGGCGTAGGGCGTGGCATCTACCTGGATGCCGGTGAGGGTCCCGAACCTGTCCATACTGTGGAAGCTGCCCAGGGTGGGCGACCAGCAGGACAGCTCCTGACCGATCCCGGTGCGTGCCTGGTACTCGCGGCAGAAGTTGGCGGCCCAGACCTCCGCGGCCGGGCTCGCCGCAGTGATGTCGATCGAGGCAAAGGGGATGCACATCTCGGCACACCAGGCTCCCGGCTTCTCGCTGACGGCGGCCGTCCAGTACCGATCACCGTCCAGCGAGCCGTTCTGCTCATCGGCCATGACGCCGCCGGCGGTCACGGTGAAATGCCAGAAACCCTCCCGCTTGCCGGTGGGGTCGAGGAACACCTCCACACAGTCATCGGACCACACGCCCCCGTCGCGCTCGGTGGCATTGCGCACCACGTTGCCAAGATCGCTGTCGGAGCACTCGAAGGCGATGTAGAGGGCGTCGGCGCCGCGGGCGACGAAGCAGCGCGTACGCTGGGTCAGTCCGGGTTCGCCATGCCAGTCTGCGAACTCCTCGGTCGGGGAGGCCTGATCCCACTCGCCATCGCTCAGCTCGCCGTCGACTGTGGGGAGCTTGTCAAGCAGCGGGACGGCGAGCCGGGGCAGCTCGGCGGAGGTCCTCATCTCATCACGTCGCGCCACCTTCGCCCGCCGATCCTCGTCGCGTGACCAGGTCAGCAGGTTCTGCAAGAACGCGGCGTTGGGCCACTTGTTCTGTCGGTAGGTGGAAGAGATGACGACGATGCCTTTGCCGATCTCGCCGTACACCACTACGGGGCGCCGTCCGGGATCGACGGCCAGCGCCCTGAGGCCTTGAGACCAGGCCAACGGGTAGGTCCAGGGGACAGAGGGGGCCGGTACGTCGCGCAGCAGCGGGTGGTCGGCAAGGACGATCGACGCCGAGCCGTCGTACTGCCCTTCGAGACCGCTGGGACGCCACTTGAGCTCAGGATCGACGGAGGGCAGCCAGTTGGCCTGCTGTGGGTAGTTGACATCGGTGAGCAGGAGGCAGCCGCCGGCGGCCAGGTACTGCCGCCATAGCTCTGCATACTGAGCCAGGTCCTGGGGATTGTCATAGTTGAACACACTGCAGCCGATCACCATGTGGTAGTCGGTGAGCCGGGGGATGAGTGCTGCGATGTCTATGTTCTCGTACTGATCCTCCTGCCAGCCCAGCTCGGCGAGTAGGGGGGTGAAGTCGTCCTTGTAGGTCTTCTTGCCTTCGCGAAACGAGCTATGGATGGTGGCGACGCGCACCGTGTCCTGTGCCAGACAGCAGGTGCCCACCGTGATACCCAGCAATGTGGTCAGAAGCTTCGTCATGTAGCCCTCCAGCGCGCATATTGCAGACGGGTGCCGTCGGCCGGCGGACCCGCCCTCATCTTGTCTGCCGTTGCCGTCATCCGCCGTCATCCGCCGTTATCCGCCGCTATCCTGTCCATCCTGTCTGTCGTCGTCGTTGCCGTCATCCGCCGTTATCCTGTCCATCCTGTCTGTCGTTGCCGTCATCCGCCGCTATCCGCCTTTATCCTGCCTATCATGTTCAACAGTCGTTGTCGTGTCGTTGCCCGGTCTCGCGCCCTCCATCGCCATTACCAGCTCCAGGCTCTTGTTCACCAGCAGCTTCTGAGCGCCGGGCTTCAGGCCCAGTGGCCTGGGCTCCGGGGTCCAGGAGTACAGGAAGCTGTCGCGCACTTCGTAGCCGCCCTCCGGGTGGGAGCGGTCGGAGGCCACATAGCAGCGGAGGAGGTTGCTGTAGCCCAGGGTGCAGACCTGGAGGTGGTTGAGGCGGTCCTTGATCTCCAGACCGATTTCGCAGCTTACTTCGCCGCCCATGCCGACAATGTACAGTCCGCCGATGCATAGGACCTGCACTTCCATGGGCAGGGCCTCGGCGAGTGCGCCCTTCTCGGCGATGGTTTCCCGCGCCGCCTCGGCCCACATCCTCTCCCACTGATTGCCCTGCTCCAGGGCCTGGAGATCTTCCTCGGAAGGTGTGCCACGGGTGGGGAGGTCTACCAGCGCGGCGGCCGCGCCGAGGCGGTCGTCCAGCTCCGTCGCCTGTCCGCAGAGGCCGGCCAGGACCGCCCGCCCCAGCTCGCGGCCAATGTCGTAGACCATCTCTACCGGGCCCGAGGCGAAGGCGCCCTCGCCGGTGAGGTTGCGGGGCTTGACATCCCCTCCGCAGCCCTGCCAGAAGATGGGGATGCAGCCCTCGAGCTTCACGGCGATCAGGTCGCGTGCCGGGCCGGGATAGTCGGTGCCGATAAGCTGACCGCCCATGGTGGTGGGATGGCAGGCGTAGGAGAAGGCGATGGCGCGCACGGCACCCTGTGGGGTGAGGACACTGAGGATGGGCACATCGATGTCCACGGGCTTCTCCGCGTTGGGGCGCATGGTGCAGGAGCCGTCGGGGGCCATCTTGCGCCGGTTGATCCCGAGGGTGCAAAAGCCCGATCCGTACCGCAGTGTGCCGGGCTGCAGGTCTGCGAGGGCGTCGTCCAGCAGTCGGCAGAGCTTGCCCTGAAGTGTGGCCAGGTACTCGTCATCGAAGTTGCGGCACGAGCCCCGGATCACCCGGCAGGCCGGGGCGCAGTGGGTGTGGCTGCAATTGAGCAGGACGCTTTGCGTCGGGATACCGAGTGCCTGGGCATGCTCCCTGACGGGTTGGAGGAGAAACTCGTCCACACCCACGAGGTCGGCGGCGAGGATCGCCACCTTCTCCGCGCTGTTGTCCAGCACAATGGCCGCGGCCTCGATGTCATGGTAGACCCCCGCGGAGGGCGCGGTACGCGAGGCGAATCCGGTCATCCACGTGGGGCGGTCGGGAGTGATGGTCGTGCGGGATACGCCGACTTGCATGGGGGGAGGTCTCCTTGGCGACAGGTGTCATCGAGGTCACGGGATACGGTCTCAGAGACTGATTCCCCGCGCCGAGCCGAGGGGCCTTCCCCGGATCGCTGTTTGCTGTCTACATCCCCCGTGGGAGCGGCCGGCGGCCAATAGGGTGGGTATGTGCACGTGCACGCCGACGATCCCGGCGAGCGTCAGATGCCCCCGACCCCGCACACAGTGGAGCCGTCGGGGCCTCGGTGCCACGAGGGGTGCTTTCCTCGGTCGCGCTCCGCGCACTGAGATGGACCTTTGTGATGGGCCCGGAACGTGAGCCGCACGGGCCGGAGGTGGCGGGCCGCGCATGCACGAATACCCCGGCACTGTGCATAGCCCCGAGTTGCACCACACGCCCCTACGCTGTCGGTTCCGGAGCCAACTGACATAGCACCGACACAGGATACCAGGCCGGGCGCCGCCGGCACCGTCTCCCCCGGGGCCTACCGCCGTCTGACCGCCGGTGCCTGCCTGGCGATGGTTGGTTTCGCCACGGCGATCGCCGTGCCGTCGGTGTGCCTGGAAAGCCTCGGGGAGGAGTTCGAGCTTGACCTGACGGCGCGCGGCCTGCTAGGCAGCCTCCGGATGGCGGCGTTGGTAGTCGGCCTGCTGTGTTCCGGATACTTCGCCGACCGCTTTGGCAAGCGCCCGTTCCTGACCGCCGGGATGGTCTGCGTCGCCGCGGGCATGGTGGCCACGGCCGGGGCAGGAGGTTATGTCGGACTACTGCTGGCCCAGGTTCTGGTGGGCGTGGGCTGTGGGGCCCTGGAAGCTCTGCTCAACCCGCTGATCGCCGAGCTGAACCCACGCACGGCCGCCAGAGACCTCAATGTCGTCAATGCCCTGTTCGCCGTGGGCCTGCTGACGGCGGCGGTGCTGACCGGTGAGCTGCTGCAGGCCGGGGTGTCGTGGCGGGTGGCGTTCCTGATCTGGCCTCCGTTGTCCGTGGTGGCGGCGGTGCTCCTCGCCGGCCGCGGGTACCCGGCCGCGGGGCGAGCGCAGCTCTCCCCGGCGGATGTGGCCGAGGCTCTGGAGCGGTACGGGTTCTTGCGCAGCCCCATCTTCTGGACACTGATGGTGGCCATGTTCCTGGGCGGCGGGACGGAGTTCGGCATGACCGGGTGGAGCGCGAACTACGTGGAGGAGGTCCTGCAGGTCTCGACCCGTAGCGGGGGATGGACCATCGCTTTCTACGGTCTATTCATGGCTTTGGGCCGCCTGGCCACGGGTGCTCTGGTCACGAGGATGCCCGCAACGAGGCTGATGCTGTTTTCCGCGCTGGGTTGTGCCGTGGCCACGGGCGTGCTCTGCGGGGTGCAGGACCTGTACACAGCGTGGACGATGCTGGCTTTCGGGGGCCTGTTCATCGCCTGCTTCTGGCCGACGCTGCTGGCGGTGGCCTCCGAGCACCTGGAGCACTCCTCGGCGCTGTTCGCGCTTCTGGCGGCCTCGGGGATCGCGGGTTGCACGGTGTTCTCCTGGCTGATCGGCGCGGTGGGCGACTGGGCCGGCCTGCGTGTCGGCATGGGCCTGCTCCCGGTGGCCATGGTCGTCCAGGTTGCGGTGATGTGGTGGCTGGGGAGGGAGGTGACCGGGGCGCAGCGAAGGGCCGGTCACTAACCCGGCAGCAGCCTGCGCGGCTTGTCTCAGCCGACCGGCGCCGGACAGCACCGAGGTGATCCATACCGATGCCGCATGCTCTGGCCCCCCTCTTTGTTCTTTGCGCCCTCCCCGCGTTCTCCCAACCTCAGGCTCATGAGGTCTACGAGCCCTCCGACCCGGTGGCCGAGATTGGAGGAACGAACCTGTTTCTCAAGGCCCCCGTGGTGGGCTCGCCGCATTGGAGCGACCGGGTGCCCCAGTTCGCCGTGGACGGCGCCCGCCACTCCGCCGGGGCCCACTGGGCCGCCGAGAACATCCCCGTGTTTCTCACCGTCGATCTGGGAGAGCCCAAAGAGCTCAACTGCATCCGCCTGTGGACCTTCTGGGACAACCGTCGGATCTATCAATACGTGATCGAGGGCTCGGTGGATGGCGAGGCCTGGACGGTCCTTTGCGACCGGCGAGACAATGCTGTCCCGGCTACCGAGGCGGGCGAGACCTTCCTCTTTCCGCAGACCTCGGCCCGCTACGTGCGCGCCACCTTCACCCACAACTCGGCGAGCAACGTCGCCGGCGGGCACATCGTGGAGATCGAGGGCTACCTGGTGGACGAGGACGCCGCGCGGCGCGCGGTGGAGAGAGAACAGGCGTGGGCGGCGGTCCCCGCCGGCCTGCAGGCGGCCTTCGGCTCCGTGGACGTGCGGTATCCGAAGGCCCAGGTGCCCACCGACACTGCGGACAACTGGTCCGCGACGGCCTGGCGCGGCGAGAGGGTGCATTGCCAGGCGCTGGCGTGGTCGTCCGAGGGTGCGGAGCAACTGCGGGTGCAGGCCTCGGCGCTGACGATGGGGGAGAGGGCCCTCCCGGCCGAGGCGGTGCGGGTGCGCTTCGTGCGCTACGTGCTGGCCGACGGGAACCTGGTGCCCGATATCCTGGACGACGCCGAGCGGCTGAACCTGCAGCCGCGCACGGCGCGCCCCGTGTGGGTGTCGGTGGACGTGCCTGCCGACGCGGCGCCGGGCGTGTACTCGGGGAGTTTGAGCTTCACCGCCGCCGGCGGGCTACAGGCCACGTTGCCGCTGGAGGTCGAAGTGCTCGCCCCCACGCTGCCCCCGCCCGCCGAATGGTCGTTCCATCTGGACCTGTGGCAGAACCCCTATGCCCTGGCTCGGTACCATCGGGTGAAGCCGTGGTCGGAAGAGCATCTGGCGCTCCTGCGACCCCACCTCAAGTTGCTGGCCTCGGCGGGGCAAAAGTGCATCACCACCACCCTCGTGCACCGGCCCTGGGGCACCCAGACCTATGACCCGTACGATTCGATGGTGCAGTGGACCCGTCGCGCCGACGGCGGCCTGGCCTTCGACTACACCGACTTCGACACTTACGTTCGCCTCTGCGATGAGTGTGGAATAGGCCCCAATATCAACTGCTACTCCATGGTCTCGTGGACCAATGCCATCCGGATGCGGGACGAGGAGACGGGAGACGACGTCTCGGTCTCGGCGCCGCCGGGAACCGAGGGATATGCCGAGCACTGGAAGCCCTTCTTGCGCAGCTTCGTCGCCCATCTGCGGGAGCAAGGCTGGCTGGGGCGCACCGCCATCGCCATGGACGAGCGGCCCCCGGAGCTGCTGCGGGGGCTATTTGCGTTGCTGAAGGAGGTCGCGCCGGAGCTGAAGATCGCGCTGGCCGGCGCCAATGAGCCCGAGCTGAAGGACGAGATCGACGACTGGTGCGTGTTCATCGCCCCGCCGCTGGACCCGGCCATCGCTCAGGAACGCGCGGAAGACGGCCGGCCGACGACCTTCTACGTCTGCTGCGGGCCCGGCAGGCCGAACACCTTCACCTTCTCTCCGCCCGCGGAGGCCGCCTGGATGGGCTGGTACGCCGCGGCCCAGGGCTACTCGGGCTTCCTGCGCTGGGCCCACGATAGCTGGGTACAGGACCCGCTGTGGGACACGAGCTTCGTCACCTGGCCTGCCGGCGACTGCTTCCTCACCTATCCGGGCCCCCGCAGCTCGATACGCTTCGAGCGCCTGAAAGAGGGCATCCAGGCCTACGAGAAGGTGCGCCTGTTGCGGGAGCGCGTGGGGGCGGAGAGGCTGGGGGAGCTGGACGCGGCGTTGGCGGGGTTCTCGTACGAGGATGCGCTCAGAACCCCTGCGGCGGAGACGGTGGCCAGGGCGCAGGAGGTCCTCAACCGGCTGAGCAAGGAGGCGTGGGCGGGGGAGTAGAGCCAGTTGTGCCCGCGGGCGCCCCTCCAAGGCGCCCATAGCCGCACAGCATATGGGGCCTGCCGCCCCAGCGGAGGCGGCAGGCCTGAGGGGAGTGAGTGGGGCCGGCTGCGGCCCTCCGGGCGCTCCGACTGCCGCCGCCGGGGCTCCTCGCTAATCCGGGAAGCCCGTTCCCGGTGCGGCGTGCCCGGGGCTGTCCAGTTCCTGAGGGTGAAGACCGGCGGCGAACTCCGCCGCCCTCAGAAGCCGTTTCCTGCGCTCCTCGTGGACTTCCTCTGCCGCCGCCGCGCGAAGGCGCGCCGCGGCTGCGGCTGCGCCATCGATGCCCACCAGCACCTGCGTTCCCAGCCAGGCGGCGTCTTCGTCTCCGGCCATGAGCTTGACAAGGGCCGGCGCCGCCGCGCCGCCGATTCTGGCAAGAGCCACCGCGCACGGGAAGTCTCGAAGAGCGGGGCCGCGCATCGAGCGGGGCCACTCGAAGTAGACGTGCTCGAGCAGCATCGGCACCGCCTCCTCGGCCCGAAGTCTACCCAGAAGCTCCACGGCGTGAGCGGCCTGTTCCGGGTTCACCGCGAAGAGTTCTTCGTTGTCGACGAGCGCCACCACCGCCGCGATGGCCTCGGCGCGTGCCCGCACCGCCGTCTCCGCCTCAGCGATGGCCTCCTCCGCGGTGGCCGCCGGGCAGGTGCCCGCCAGAGGGCCGGTCAGCAGTGTGACCCCGACCACTATGGCCCATCTCCGGTTCATCATCTGGCTCGGCCCCCTTCGCCGCGGATCCCTGGTCACTGCATATTCCAGTTGAGGTTGACCCATCCCGTGCCGGCAGAGTTGTCGCCCAAGCCATCATAGGTGTGCACAACCTGCCACGAAGTCCCGTCCCACGTAACAGATGACGCGCAGTGCGTGTCGAGATGATCGGACACGACGCTGGCATCGTACTGAGCCCATTCGCGGAAGTTTGCGCGGACGCGACAAACCCCATCGGTCTTCACCGAGTAGCCGGGAGGATCGACATCGTAGACAACTCCGTCGGACTTGTTCTCTCCTCCCCAGTAGTACGTGGCGGACTGCGGGTCCTCATCCAGCCAGATCGGATCGCTGGTGTCGTCGCCCACGGCGGAGTCACGCACGATGTCTCCACCGGGGCCTCCATAGTGATGCCCGGAGACGTCTCGCTTCATGCTCACAGTTCGATCCCACTGCCGCGGGGTACAGACCCCGCTGTACTGCATGCCCGTCTGCACGCCCTTGAACGTCGTCTGCAGTCCGAGTGCCCTGGTCTGGGGGTTGCGCGTTGCTTGGTACCAGGTGACCCCTCCCTGGTTGTCCAGGGCGACCTCCGTACCGGCGGACCCCACGCTCAGTTGGACCCAGAGGACCCAGAAACACCCTGAAGCCATGGCGACCTGGTTCTCTCGCGTCATGTCAAACACTATGACCCAGAACTCATGGGCGCCCGGCATCTGACAGGCTCGGGTCACTGTCGTTAGGTTCTTCCCTTCGTAGTGCCAGTCAGGCCCGTCATCCCAGAACCTCCACACGACGAAGTAGTCATCATCGCCGCCGTCGGTGATAGTGCACTTGAAGGTCACCTCAGCACCTTTGGGGTACTTGCCCGGCAGCGGGTCGGGTTGGCTGATGCTGACGTTCACCGCCCAGGAAGCCGACGCCAGCGCCAGTCCGCACGCAGACACCAAGGGCACAAACCACGTCGTGGCTCTCACGGTTTCATCCCTCCTCGCTGTAGTCACGGCTGCGGTGCGTTCTCCCCCTGTGTCGATCGCAAGATGGTTTCGGCCGCCGCCCCCGATCGTCCTTCAGGCAACTGGGAGAGCGCATACTCGGCCCACTTCCTCGCGCGCGTCACCTCCTTCTCCCGCCAGAACGCCAATGCCAGCGAAAGGGCGGCTTCATGCTTGATGTGCGCCGCCGCCTCCATCGCGGCCAGAACCTGCATCTCCGTCTCGGCCTCATCAAGCCTGCCCTCTGCAGTGGATAGTAGCACCAGATCGCTCTGAAGGTGGGCTCGGGGCACGGGCAGGGGTTCGTCTCGCCCCAACAGCCCGCGCAGCACCTGGATGCGTAGCGCCCGCAGGGGCGCGTCCGAGAGGCACTTGGCGTACTGATAGGTATCGCCTGCCTCAAGTCTCTGCACATCGCCGTCGGGGGCCGCAAGCTCGAAACAGCGGCGCGCCAGGGCGTGCTGATCCTGTCTCCAGTACCTACGTCCGAGCGCAATGAGGTCCTCGGGGGCAACCAGAGAGCGGGGCGTCCCGACCAGCTCGGCGTACTGCTCGAGCCGGGGCAGCGCGACTGCCTGCCACACCGGCAGGAGGCGTACCTCAGGCTGCTGCGCGGCGCCCTCCTGGAAGGTCGGGGCGCCATCGTAGTAGGGAATCCTGCGGCCGTAGGCCTCCACCGACCGCAGGAGGGCGTCGGCGTACCGGCGTGGGCTCTGACCGGCCATGAGGGCGAGTGCGCGGTCCTGCAGGACGCACGACTTCCCTACGAACCCCAGGTCAAGCAGGTGTCCTGCGACGGCCTCGATTGCCCTGCCTGCCCGGTACCCGCCCAGCACAGGAGTCAGGGTCGCGGCGAAGCCCTCCAGAGCGCGACGTTCCTCCAGCGCCCCTCCACCTTCAGCCCAGAGCTCTCGATACGCGGACCACGCGGCCTCCGGGTCCGACCAGTGCTCTACCGCGGCGCCCCCGACGGCTCCATCGGACAACGGCCCTGCACGAAGCCCGGACCAGTTCGGCATCTTGGACAGGTCGTCCAGGAAGACGCCGGCAAGCAGCGTGTTGAGGCTGAGGTTGCGCCAGATGCGGACGCACAGGTTTCGGGGGCCGCTAACCCTGAAGTGGGCGTAGACCCCCGAGACGAAGTCGCGCAGAGGCGCGGCGGCGAGGACGGCGCCCGACTCCGCATCGGTCACATAGATGGTGTAGCGGCGGCTGGGCTCGTAGTAGTTGCGGTCGTTGACGAAGTAGAGGCTCAGTCTAGACGCCCCCTGAGGCACGGGGATGGTAACGAGCAGGTCCGGGCCCGTGGCCGGAGTGTACTTCTCGCCTCCGTCGTCCCAGTTCCGCGGCCCCCGGGGGGTGTGCTGAGGGTCATAGATCATGCTGGGGTCGGCGTCCTGCCCGCCGTGCCACCAGTGTGCCCGCCGCTCGGGGTCCGTGGTGCCCACCCCGTAGCTCACGGGCGCCAGAGAGCCGCCCGAGATGTCGCTGGAACCGTGGCAGGCGCAGAGCACGAACAGGTCGCGCCCCTTCAGGAGCCAGTCGCCCTGGGTGATTCGGTCCTGCCCCAGATACACAGCCCCTGTCTCGTTCGCCGAACCCCGCAGAGGCGCCAGAGCGCCCCGGGACTGGGACAACCGCCGGGCCGCGTATCGTGCGGTCCGGCGTGCCGGGACCGGCGCCTCGTTGTCGGCATCAAGCGCCTCGTTGGCCGCCAGTGCCTCAGCCACGAGCCCCCGGAACTCCAGGCACTCGGCCCGACGCAGCCCGGCCTCGGCCGCAAGCGGCTTGTCCACTTCCGGTTGGCACTGCGCAAAGAGCGTACACGCATCGGCAAAGCGCCCCTGAGCCGCCGCCAGTTCGCCCATTTCGAAGGAGAGCCAATCGCTGAGCCCCGGAAGCACGTGCTCAGTCTCTCTGGCCTTGCCGTACAGCTCCTGAGCCTCGGCATATAGCCCGCGATAGTGGAGCCATTGCCCCAGCGCAAACTGCGCCTGAGGCTCGAGAGCGCTGCCGTGGCAACTCTGTATCAGTGCCTGCCATCTCGGTAGAGGGGGCCGCGAATTGGGCACCCAACCATCGCCGGGAGCCGGGTACCTCGCGGCCGCCAGGGCCCGCGCTTCGGCCTCGTCTCTCGCCGCCCATTCCTCGACCCACAAGACGCCATAGGCGGCACTCTCGGCCTCGGCCCACTGCGCCGCCAGTTCGGCGATGCGTTCCGCCCCGGCGGGGTCCGCAGTGCCCAGCGCTGCACAGGCCCGGTCCATGAGCCCCAGTACCTCGCGCAGCGTCGCTTCGCTGTTCGGGGTCGAGATCGCGTTCAGGTACGCCTGATTGTCTGTGAGCCTGGTGGTGGTGTTCCGTGTGCGGTCGCCGCCGTAGTCGACGACCCGCCGGCAGAAGGCCAACGTGCCGGCCCAGTCTTCAGACCGGGCACACCGCGAGGCGAGCCGCAGCGCCGTCTCCCGCATCTGGGGAATCCCCGGGTAGGCTCTGAAGACGCGCAGGAGCGCCGCATAGGACCGGTCGGCGTCGTCGCCCGCCGCGTGGGCCATCTCGCGGGCCAGCCTGTCATACTCGCTTCCCTGATCCAGCACGCTGCGGTTGGCCGCGTAGCCTGTGGGGTTCTGGTCCAGGTAGTGGTCCATCGCGGAGGGGTAGGAGTCGAGGACGAACTCGTAGGCTTCCAGCGCGGCTTCGGGGTCCTGCCCCTCGGCGCAGGCCGCCGCAAGGCGCGCGAGGTCTTCGATGCGCGGCACTGTGGGACCATGTTCCGCGATGAGCCTGCGGACCGTTGCCGCTGCCTTACCGGGGGCTCCGGATCCCTCGTGGGCGCGTGCGAGGAGCGGCAGGACCGCCGGAGACGCCTCGGGGTCGCGGTCCAGGAGTTCCTCACACGCGCGGATCGCCTTCTCGAAGTCCTGCTCGACCAGCAGTTTCTCTACCGCGTCCAGGGGCTGCGCCGGTTCCACAGGTCCGGGCCGCGCCTCCTGTGCGAACGCCGTTGAGGCCGTAAGCAGGCCGATGGCAAGGACGGCCGCTGCTCTGAGCACGTCTCCTCCCCCTCTGCCCAAGGTTATATCGCGCCGCCGGCGCTTATCCTGATCCTGGTAATGGTCTCGCACAACGCCAAACTCTATTCAGACATCAATATACCCCCCCCC
>CAYRFY010000121.1:0-10614 GCA_964423635.1 uncultured Armatimonadia bacterium
GAGGGCAACGACGAACGGCATTCTCTCCCCCCGCGCCCCGCCATCATACAAGGGGCAGACGGCTGTAGGGCGCGGGCCTGTACCGCGCCGGTGGGACCCGGCAACGGTCAACGCCGGCGGGCTGGAAAGCCCGCCCCACGGTCCAGGCTGTTCGTGGCGCGGGCTTTCCAGCCCGCGATCCTCCGGACGGCGGAGTGCCATGCGCCGCTAAGTCGCACACCCATCCCTCCGGCCCTCAGGCTCTCAGCTCACCACCAGCACCTTGCTCTCGTACGGCGAGAAGCGAAGTGGGATCGCTCCCGACTGGACCGCCACCTGTGTGCCGCCCTCCAGGAGCGACCGGGCCTCAGTCACCGTCACGTCCGACAGGCGCACCTCGCCCTCTCTGGGCGCATCGGCCGTGTTGATGGCAATCAGCACGTGGCGCCCGTCGGCCGTGGAGAGCAGGCCGGCCCGCACGTCGGGGGGAGTGGTGAGCGGGGCCCGCACCCCGGCCTGACGCACGGCGTCGAGAACGATCTGGCGCAGATGCCCCTCGGTCGCGGCGGCACCCTCGCGGGTGAAGTCATCCCCCACCCCCTGGCGGGTGGAGTAGGCCAGCCCCAGGTTCAGCCCCGAGAGCATGGCGCGCCCCTCACCGAAGCGGTTGCTCACCACCGCCGGCTCGCCGGTCTCGTAGCTTGCCGGCACTTCCGCACTTTCAGCCACGTTCCAGAAGGCCTGTAGGTGGCTGCCCGTCACCGGTACGAGCCTGCCCTCCATCATCAGGTTCACCGTCCGGTTGCGGGCGGAGGTGATGTCTCGCTCGCGGCAGCCGAAGACCTCCGCAAAGTCCGCTCCGGGCACCTCGGAAGCCAGGGCGCCGTGGGGGCTCATAGCACACAGGTACGGGTCGGAGAGAAGCACCCCACCGCCCTCGACGTACTCACGCAAGGGCTCGATCGCCTCGGCCGCCACGGCCACGGGATTGGGCAATATGACGATCTTGTATGGGTTCAGTCCACCGTCCCACAGGTACTCCTCGTGCACGACATCGACGGGAATGCTCTGCTCCCACAGCATGCGGTAGTAGCCGCTGAGGCAGTCCACGCTCAGTTGGCAGTTGCGGTGCTGGGCCCAGTCGGCGAGATAGGTGTTGAGCGAGAAGACAAGGGCGATCTCGGCCGGCTGCACCTGGGCCTGGTGGAACAACTCCGCGTTGTCATTCAGGCAGCGCCCCACCCGGGCCACGGCGTCCAGCAGCTCGGTGGGGCCGCCGGCGTAGTCGGTCAGACCGAAGGCGCCCATCTCCGAGCCGTGGGCCTCTTTGCGGTACTGCCAAAACAGCAGCCCCTTGGCCCCGTGCCGGATGGATTCCCAGCAGAACATGGCCTCCACCTCGGGTCGGATGCGCCCGCTCCGGTCGAACCCGGACCCGTAGTCACCGGCACCCAGCTCGGACTGCCAGAAGACCTTGCCCTGCGCCGCATTCCGCGTGGCATCGGTGCCCAGGCCGACCATGAGCGTCTGCCCCGGCTGCGAGGGGAAGGCGCTGTAGCCCCACATGTCGACAGGATCGGCATTGCGCCAGTCATCGAAGGCCATGGCCCCCAGTTGCGGGCAGGTGACACACCCGCCGCCCCAGGCGTGGGCGATCACGGGCGCCTGCGAGTGGCCCCGGATGATGCCTGCCCGCCGCTCCACCAGGGCGGCGATATTGTCGATGGTGAAGGCGCGCCAATCGATCCAGTCCGAGAGGCCGAAGCACCAAGTGGGTGGGCGCACGTCCTCCCAGCTAGAGAACCGCCGCCCCCAGGTATCGCCCACAGCCTCGAGGCTACCGTAACGGCCGCGCAGCCACCGGCGGAAGGCCTCCCGCGTCGCCTCGCAGTAGCAGAAGGGCCCCGGGGGGGATTGAGCCAGGTCCACCCACATGTGGGGCTCATTGATGGGCTCCCAGAACCCCAGGGCCGGATGGGTTCCCACATGCCTCACCACTTCGGAGATGAACCTGTCCTCCAGCGCCTGCACGTCGTCCCAGTCGGGGCAGAGCCCCGGCCAGCCGCCGGAGGGGGTATTGGCCCGCTGAGAGGGCTCGAAGGGTCGGCCGTGGATGTCCACATACCAGCAGTCGCTGTGCTCCCGGATCGCCCACTCGGGGCAGCCGTGGAGATGGAACAGGAAGCCGACGGAGAGGTCATTGCGGTGGGCGAGTTGGAGGAACTCATCGACATAGCCAAAGTCGATCTGGCCCGGCGCGGGTTCCAGCACCCCCCAGACCAGCCAGGCGCGGATGGTATTGAACCCTGCGGCGCGCATGGCGGCCATATCGGAGGCCCAGTCGCCCCGAGCGGGCGTGAGGCCCCGCAGGTACTGGGATCCGAAAGGGAATACGAGAGCAGCGGGCCGATCGGTCATGGCGGGCCTCCAGAAGCGACCCAAGAACGCAGGCCGCCGAGTGGGAGGACAGTTCGGCGGGAGGAGGGAGGAGGCCTTCTGGAGGGGGCTGGGAGGGTCAAGGCGCGTCGTCGTCGGGGAGTACCTCAAACTGCCTGGGGTTCTCGAGCACGAAGGACTTTCCGTGCCGCACTAGGTCGCCGGTACAGCGCACGGCCTGTTCTCGCACGTGGGCCGCCGCGGCGACATCGTAGTCCCTGGGGCTGAGTGCGACCCGGACCTTGCGCAACCCACGGTCGACCAGGCCCCAGAGGGTGATCCAGCCCTCTTGCTCCGGCTCACGGTGCAGGTGGATGACCAGGCCTTCGACCGCATCCTGAGGGGGGATCTCCTGCTGCCGGAGAATGGCCTCGCCGGCGCGTATGATATCCACCGACGGGGCGGGTATGTAGACCTCGGACGGAACTGCTACAGGGCGCGGGCAGTTACTGGACCAGGTCACTCGCAGAGACACCCCGTGCTGTCCACCGCTGTTGTGCAGACCCCTGACCGCCTTGCACAGGTCTGCGCTGACGCCAAGTGGGACGGCATCCAGGAACTCGACGGCACGCTCTGGATCGCCAGCCCATGCCAGCTCCCGAAGAGCCGCCATCGCGATGGCGAGCCTCTTAGTAACCTCCCTAGCGAACGGGTCAGGGGCGTTCGGCATGTCGAACTGCAACTGCTCTCGTCGCGCGGGGACCGGGCTCAGCAGCGTGAGCACGAAGCTCCCCTCTTCGGTCTGCCCCATGAGCAGACCGTCCATGTACTCGCTCACGTGGACAGGCGCCCGGCCCGCGTAACGAGCTTGGGGGCGGACAGCAGCCCGGGCCGCAGCCTCCACAAGCTTGCGTGCGTGCTCAAGGCTCGATAGCCCTCCGGCGACGCTAATGGAGCCGGTTGGCGCGTCTCGCGGTGTGAGCGGAACACGGATGACATCCACTTCGGCGTTGCGGATGTCGGACATGATCTGGGACCGTGGCCGCCGCTCCGCGATCTCGAGAGTAGCAAGCGCCTCGGCAATTCGCAAAGGGTAGTCCCGCACAGTGGGCACGGGAGGCACGTCGAGTTCGTACTCCCCCCCACCGTCTGCAGGCCTGACCCAGAGCCCCGGGGCGCGCTCAACCCACTCGCTCTCCCTCAAGTAGGAGGCGAGGTCGCCGGGGCCAATGGAGCGCAGAACGTCCGTCTCTACCCGGCCCGCGTTCATATTGGTTCACCGTCCGCGATGCGATGCATGATCGCCTTCAGCGCGGCGACACTCAGCACTTGGGCTCGGGGAATGCTGACCGTCACGCTCGTGGCGTTGGGGGTCGACGGTTCCCCTGCGAGGCACCGCCAGTATGCACAGCGCCTCAGTGACAGTTGGGCTTCTGTCTGATGCATCCATTCATCCTCGTCGCGGGGTAGGAGCACCAGCACCAGAATGCGCGGCACATGGTGGTTCCTCGCAGCTAAGGCGTCGTGTGTCGGCCTGTCGAGTTCGTACCTCACATCACTGCTGCTGCCAAGGGCCTCCCGGCGCTGGCTCTTGAGTTGGATGTCCAGTCTGGGGCTCCTGAGCGTTCCCTGTACCCCGGGCGCGCACACGGTCCAGTCCACCTTGTCAACGTCGGGGATAGGGCTGTAGACCACATACCCGGCGATTGCGCAGATGGCCTGGAGGTACGCTACCGAGAACTGCTCTTGGAATACGGAATCCACCATCTCGATCAGAGGCCCCCTGCCGGTGCGCCGCGGCCCGGCGTCTGCCACTCTACGGCCGCAGCGTGCCCTGGGCGTCTGGGAGCATTCGCCAACCACCAGTGCGCTCCCTCTGTCGTTACTCATGTCTGCCCGGCACACGACTGGATGGCGGCCTACACACGGCCCCGGGCGGAGCCCAGCCTTGGCGGAAGCCATGCCCCCCTCATGGGGCCCAGTCCCCCCTGGAAGGCCTTCTCTCCCGGGCCGCCGCGAAGAGGCTTTACGTCGCAAAAGCCTGCACGGCGCAGACCGGCGGCGACCTCTTCGGCAAGCGCTGCCGAGAGGCGCTCGGAGTAGCGTTTCTTGTCCGCCTGAGGAGCGCCATCGTCGGCCCTCGGCCCGATCGCGGCTACCGCATCGCTCAGGCTCATCGCGCCGCGCCCCTCTCGTACCGACGGCGCCACAACGTCTCGGCGGCCTCTTTGAGCACACGGCACTCCGCCGCGTCCAGGCCCAATACCCGGCGCAGAAGGGCCTCGTCCGCCAGATCCTGTGCCTCAGTTTCTCGACCTGCTCTCACCAGCCCATCAAGTTCGGCGGTCAGGTCGCTTCCGTGAGCGGCCGCCAGAGGTACCAGTACTCCGGCGGCCTCCCTGGGCTCGAGCTTCAGCATCCCCCCTCCCAGAGCGTGCCCCTCGATCTCGCAACTCACTCGCGACAGCGAGGTCTGCCAGGCGCAGGCGAGACTGTGGGCATCCAGAGGCGCTCCGGGATGCAGGCGCAGGACGTGGAGGCTGTTGGGGGCCACAGCGCCGGCGTCATTGGCCACCAGGCGCTGTGATCTCCCGCCCATGTACGAGACGAACGCGCTGGGTTCGTAGACGTGTGGTACTGAGAACCACGGCCGGCGTGTGCGGCACTTGTAGGCCTCCGGCACACCGGCGGCGCGGCCCTGCTGCAAGTACTGCTCGACCGCGGCAGGGACTTGGGCGTCCGGGGGGATGTGCAGCAGCAGCCGGCCCTCTGACCGGCGCATCCAGTCATCCCTGGTATACCGCAACCCGTCCAGCTCGCGGCCGCCAAGCACCGCCGGGCGCAGGAACTCGTCGGGGACATCCCAGAACGCCGCTTCGCGGTCAGAGAGGTGGAAGAAGTCATTGGCCCCGGTGACGTATCCGATGCCCACGTCACCGAGAGCCCCGAGTCTCGTGGTTTGCCCGTCCGCGGCGAGCTGCCGGTACAGCTCGCGCGCCTTGCGGGGGAGAAAGTACGCCACCATCCGTGCGTCCCCACGACAAACGGCCTCATGGTCGACGAGCTCCTCACCCCGTGTGCGGGCCGCCTCCCACGGCGTCGAGAGCAGTTCGGCAGGGCCCTCGTAGTCGCGCAGTAACACCTGACCGGGGCCGCCGCCGAAATCCTCGGCGAGCAGCAGGACGGTGTCCTGGCTGAGGTCGGGGAAGAGCTTTCTGCGGAACGAGAGGATCCACACCCGGTGGAAGCACTCGGCGAGGTGCCAGAGCACAGGGCGTGCATACGAGGCGTGCGTCAGTTCCATGGGCAGGACCATAGCCAGGCGTCCGCCCGGCCGTAGCATGGCGCAGCAGTGTACGACGAAGGGGGCCCACGAGCTGCTGAGCCTGCTGAGTTCGACGCCGCGTTCGGCGGCTCGGGTCAGGGCCTGTCTCCGTCCCTCGCCGGCGAAACGCTGATAGCGAATGAACGGCGGGTTGCCCAGTACGACGTCCATATGTGGAAGACGATCGCCGCCGACGGCGAAGAAGTCGGCGTTCAGCAGATTGTGGTCGGGGACTGCCCATCGCCGATGAAGGTCGCGTACGGTGGCCTGGTGTACCGGGGCCTCGATCTCCACTCCGTACACCTGCTGGGAGGGGCTGCCCGACAGGTCGCTGAGCCTCTGACAGGCACATTGCAGGAAGACGCCGCCACCGAACGCGGGGTCGAGCACCCGGTCGCCGTGCCGGCGCACCGCCCAGCGCACCAGGAAAGCGGCGATGTCTCCGTCTGTGTAATAGGCGCCGAGGGCCTTAGCTCTCTCCGCCGGCCTCACCGCAGATGCGGACATGGAAAACCTCTTCGTGTTGGGCCTCGCCGATCCTGCCGCCAGTATAGCGGCCCACCCGGCGCTTGTCCAACCGCCCTCACCCCCTCCCCAGCCCCCTCCTCAGCGCCTCCAGGTTGTCCGCCATCGAGATGCTCAGCTCCAGCATGAGCCTCGCCCAGCGGTTGCGGCGGGCGGCCTCGTAGGCGAGGGGGGCAACGATCAGGCCGACGACACCCGTCGCCAGGGCCGCGCCCGCAAGCCACATGGGCTGCGGGCCTGTGGGGACCAGGCACAGAACGGCTCCGGCGGCCAGGAACACGATGCCCACGCACAAGCAGAAGGCCCCCGCGGCGCGGAGGTTCTCTTCTGCCCTGAGGTAGTGCTGGACGATCTCCGCCGCATGGGCCGCCCATGGACCCGATCGCGGGCCCGGTGCGGCGGCGGCAGGAGGGGGAGCGGGGGCCGCCTGCTGAGCGGGGGCCGTGGGCGGGGATGGGGCGGGGTCCGGCGGACGCGGCCGGGGCCTGGGGGGCGGCGGCAGGAACTGCCCGCACTCCATGCAGTGGGTGTCGCCGGGCTGTACGGGCTTGCCGCACTGCGGGCACACGCGCTGGGCCGAGAACGGCCCTCCGGTGGGCTGCATCTTCCTCGCCACCCGTCGAATGGAGAATGCCTCCGGCGGTCTTACGGCCTCGCGGGAGTGGCCCCGCGCTGCTGCGCAGTTCTCCCGCCGGGCGCACGGTACCTTCAGACCCGGGCCGTCTTCCCGTTGCACGCCCTCCCCACCAAAGGCGAAAAGAGCAAAGACCGCCCCGGAAAGGGCGGCCTTGGCGTGTCTGGCGGGACCTTCTCACCCGAAGAGGGCTCTACTCCTCCGAGATCGCGTCCACCGGGCACTCCCCGGTGCACAGATCGCAGTCGGTGCAGACGTCGGGGTCGATCACGTAGCAATCGTCGCCCTCGGAGATGGCGGATACGGGGCAGACCTCGGCGCAGGAACCGCAGGAGGTGCAGGTGGCGCAGTCGATCACGTGTGGCATAGAAGGGGGCTCCTCTCAATCGCGTGTTGTACGCGGGGTTCAGACGGGATAGCGTCGCTAAACTAACACGGTGCCAGACGTGCGTCAAGGTGCTTTGGCATCACCGGGGAGCGACAGGAAGACGGCACCACCACAGAGACGCGGAGACACGGAGAACGCCGGAGAACGGCAGACCCACGCCGGCGCCGGAGCCTGCCGTATCGTGGCCGCTCCCCACTTGCTCCGTGGCTCCGTGCTGAGACGTCTGCCGCTATCCCAGCACGTCCGTGAGCGCGCTGCACACGGTCTCGGTATCGTCGGCCGAGATGTCTCGGTGGGTGACGAAGCGGATCGTCCTCTGGTCTCGGGCCGAGGTGGCGATCCCGTACTGGGTGAGGCGGTCGCAAAGCCGGGGCGCGCTGAGGTCATCCCGGCAGACCTGGAAGTAGATGATGTTGGTCTGGACGCTATCCAGGTCGATGACGATCCCCGGCAGAGCGGCCAGCGTCTGGGCGATCCTGCGGGCGTTGTCGTGATCCTGCTGCAGGCGGGGGACGCCGTGCTCCAGGGAGTAGAAGGCCGCGGCGGCCAGCAGGCCGGCCTGGCGCATGCCGCCCCCGAGCACCTTGCGGGCCCGGCGAGCCTCGTGGATGAAGCCCGCCTCACCCACCACCATGCTTCCGATCGGAGCGCCGAGGCCCTTGGAGAAGCAAAGCTGGATCGAGTCGGCCTCGGCCACGAGGTCCCTGGCCTCGATCCCCAGGGCCGTGGCGGCATTGAAGATCCGCGCGCCGTCGATGTGCAGCTTGGCCCCGTGCTTGTGGGTCACCTCCGCCACGGCGTCGATCTGGGCCTTGGTAAGCACCGTGCCGCCGCAGTTGTTGTGGGTGTTCTCCAGCTCCACCAGACCCAGCGGGCAGCGGTGGATGTCCTCCGGGGGGATCGCGGCCTGCAGCACGTCGGGCTCGATGACCCCGTACTTGCCGGGCACTGTCTGCAGCAGCAGACCCGCGATGCGCGCCATACCGCCCTGCTCGTAGACGAAGACATGGGCACTCTCGTGGCAGATGAGCATCTGGCCCGGGGTGGTATGGGCCATGAAGGCCACCAGGTTCCCCTGGGTTCCGGAGGTGACGAAGAGGCCGGCCTCCTTGCCCAGGAGCTCGGCACAGTGCTTCTCCAGCGCGTTGACGGTGGGGTCCTCGCCGGAGACGTCGTCGCCGACGCGGGCGGCCACGATGGCCTGTAGCATCTCGGGCGTGGGCATGGTCTTGGTATCGCTGCGCAGATCAATCATCGGTACGCGCTCCCCCAAACATGGAGATGGCCGCGGAGCAAGGTCCGCGGCCTGCGAAAGCATCCGCCGGGAGTGGGTCAGGAGGCTCGACCGCAAGGTCTGCGGACGCAGAGTGCATGGACCGGCCACCCGCGGCCTGTCGGCTCCCACCCCACGGCGTCTTCAGATCCTCCGCGGCCGTCTGCGAATCTGCCTGGCCACCCGCGGGGCATACTCAGCGGTCTTGACACCGAGAAACACCAATACATACAAGAGCAAGAGAATGTACGCCCAACGCACCGTACGGGATTCGGCGGTGAAGGTCTGCGCGTTGGCCGAGGGCCTCACATCCCACTCGATCCTGTTGTTTTCCACCTTCGCCGGCGGGCTTTGGGAGGTCACCTTGCCCGGCATGCGGAGGATGTACTTGAGCTCTGCCAGGCTCTTGCCCTGGAGCTCGACTTCCGTGGCGTCTCCGCGATCGAAGCTGAGGGTTTCCTTCCAGGTATGGTAGGTGAAGATGGACAAAGGCGCCTGGATGATGCCCCGGGTGACGATTTCGACATCCGCGATGCGCTGCAGATTGGCGCCCTGCATGTCGCGCCACAGAAGTAGGCTCTCGGTCTCGGAGGCGCGGCCCTCCCGGGCCTCACCGGGGATGACGCGCCGGACGTACTTGAGGGCCTCCGGGGCACGGTCGGTGGCGGCGCGGGCGTAGACCAGGCGCTCCCCGGAACCGTCGGGGGCCAGGTGAGTGATGACCCCGGCCTGCCGCGATGAGGACAAGAGCAGGTAAGGGACAGCGGCTAAGGTGACCGCGATTGCTAACAGGCGGTGTCTCATAGGTCCTCCAGTGCCGCTTCAGTCGGACCCCTTGGGTTTGGGGGCCTTCGCCTGGCGCCCGAACATCAGCCAGCCCAGGGCAAAACCGGCCGCCAGCGCGATGATCAGAACCAGGGACTTGGGGACGTCCGCGTGCAGGCCCAGGAAGCTCAGACGCATCAAAGGCCAGTTCTCCACGACCAATACGAGAGCCAGGAGCGCCAGGAGACCGATGATGAAGTTGCGCGCGTTCCACTCGGGAACGGGGACCCTGGCCACCATCCCGCCGATGGCGGCACCGATCCTGGCGAAGAACCCCTTCCGGGCGGAGGGCACGACTTGCACCTTCCTGGCCGCTTCAGCGGGCTTGTCCGGGGTCTTCTCCGACGTCTCGGCCGTCGCGGCGGCCGGGGCGGGGTCCGGCGTGGTCTCCGGCTGCGGCGGGGGCGCAGCGGGAGGTTTGGGTGCCGGCCTACGGCGCCTGGGTACGTCGGTCGAGTCCATGTCCATCTCAAGGTCGAGGTCGTCGTCTACCACGAGATGCTGGCCCCCTCGCATTGCGGCATTGAGCGCTATTGGTGTACCGCACCGTTGTGCCGATGTCGTTACAGATTATACGAGGCCAAAGGAAAGCGGGTCAAGCTGAATGGACGGCAGGGGGGCTAACGCATGCCTCTTCAATCCGTGCTCTCCGTTGTTCCTCGTGTTCTATGTGTTCTACGTCGTTCTCCGTCGTCCTCCCTCGTTCTTTGTCGTTCTTTGCGCTCTCCGTGTCTCTGTACCTCTGTGTTCAGCCGTTCTCCGTGGAACTGTGCGCTCTCCGTATCTGTGTGGTGATACGTTGTGGTCCGAGGTAGAGGCGGGCTTCTGCGGCAGGCCGCGGAGGGGCCACGAAGCCCTGCGCCGCTTGACTCTTGGCAGGTCGTATGCTACCTTCGTGACCGTGTTCGCAGCCCGGATTCGCGCCGACACAGAGACCCGGGGCCAAGGGGTTGCCGGGGGCCTCCCAGGGAGGAGCTGGCCAATGAAGGGCCACTGTGCCCGCTACAGCCGCGGCGGGGCCCGTCTGGGACCCGCCGTCTTCGCAGCACTGCTCGTCTTCCCCTCCATCGCGAGTGCTCGGCCGGTCGTCGCCATCATCTCTCCGTCCAATAACGCCCCGCTCAGCGGCGAGATCTGGGTCACCGCCGCTTTCAGGAGCGATTCCCGACGCCCCATCGGTCGGCTGGAATTGCAGTGCGACGGGCGCAGCGTGCAGGAGCTGGTGCTCCCCACCGCCGTGCCGGAGGGCCAGAAATCCTTCCCGATCAACCTGTCCGCTCTACCCGCCG
>CAYRFY010000121.1:10624-13014 GCA_964423635.1 uncultured Armatimonadia bacterium
GGTGGTTGCAGTCGACACCGCCGGGGAATCGGGCTCGGCCTCGGTGACGGTCTCCGTCAGCGGCGGGCCGGGCGTTGCCGTCGCGCCGCCGGGCTATGGTGCCTCCCCGGACGGTGTCGGGATCGGTGGCGGCGCGGCGGGGGAGTACGACCAGATTCCCCCCGCGGTGAGCATCTTCTACCCCGCCCAGGGCGCCACGGTGGCGCGGACTGTGCCGATCCGCGTGGAAGCCAAGGACAATGTGGCCGTGCGGCACGTGCTGTTTTATGTGGACGGCAAGCTGCACACGGTGCGCATGACCGACCCGCCGTTCTCCGCCAACTGGGACACGACCCAGGTGGCCGACGGTCCGCACATTCTCGAAGCCCGGGCCAAGGACACCCAGGGCAATGAGGGGCAGGCGGCACCCGTCACGGTGATCGTTCGCAACTCCGGCCCGGGGCCGGAGCCCGTGGTGGATCCAGCGGGCGGTGTCGTGGTGCCCGGGCCTGTCAGCCCCGGTCCCCCGGTGGCTCCCTCACCGGGTGGCCCGACTGTGGTGGTCCCGGGTGTTCGGCAGCCTGCGGATGACCCCGAGGTAGCCGTGCCGGGTCCGGCGGCGCCGCCGGTAGGTCCCACGGACCCCGTCGGCGAGGGTCGCCAGACGGAAGCCCCTCCGGGACCCGGCGGCGTGGTGCCGCGTGTGATCGTGCCGCCGGTGACGGTGCCTCCCGTGCCCGACGGGCCCGGGCGTGACGCCGTGGAGCCCGAGAAAGGCGCCGAGTCCCGGCGACCGCCGGCCGAGGCCGCGGTCCAGCCCGCAGAGCTCGAGGCACCGTGCGCACCCACCGCCTCCGCTCCTCCGAAGACCGGAACGGCTGAGCCGCCGAAGCCGCCCTCTCGGCCGGGGCCACAGATCACGGTCCCGGGGACCGGGCTGGGTGCCGCAGGCCTCACACGGCCGGCGCCGACGCCCGGCGGCAGCACGCCCGGCCCCGACGGCGGGCACGCTACTCTCAAGCGCGCCGACGACAAGGACACGTCTGAGAAGCCCACAACCGCCCGCCCCCCGGACGCTGTCGCGCCGGAGGACGAGAGCGAGCAGGCGCAACCACAGGGCGCCGAGGAACCGGCACCGGCCGCGACCACGCCCACCACGGAGACGCCTGGGGCAGGGCCCGCGACCGCTGCGACGCCCGAGGGCGAGGCCATCGCCACACCCGACGACCTGCCCGGTGCCAGCGCTGCCGCGGAGCCGGTTCTCATGCCGGCCGCGACCGACACCCCGCTGCCCGAGACCGCGACGACCGGCACGCTCGAGACGCTGCCTGCGGCCACCGCCCCCGGCCTCCCGGAACCGATCGTCACCGGCACCGGAGCGGTCACAACGCCCGGCGCAAGGCTCAAGCTCGAGCCCGCGGCGGTCCCGCCGACGGATGGCGACAAGCCCGGCGTGCACCCTGAGGGTGCGCAGGAGGCGGCCGAGGACGGGGCCGAGGCGGCGAGCGCCGCTAGCGACGACGAGACGGCGACTTCCGAGCCCGCGGCGGCGCCGCCCACAGGGCCTGAGCAGGCTCCCGCTGGTGGTGACACCGAAGCCGGAACCGCACCCGCGACGAGTCCGGAGACGGTCGCGGCCCCTGCGGAGGCTCCCGAAATCCTTCCCGTCGCGTCCGAGGGCCTCACCCCCACCGGCGTCGGCGCCTATCACGAGGGGCCCAAGGCGGCGGCCCCCGGGGTGGCCCTGGATCCCAGCGAGGGGCGATCGGCACCGGCCGCCACCCGGCCCGCGGCCACCGTGCCTCAGCCCAGTCGTGCCGTGGAAGCTCCCGAAGACGCCGAGCCGGCCGGAGGCACGGCGACACCACCCCGGGCAGGTCTGCGCAGGCTTCCCTCCGCTCCCCGGCCCTCCGAGCCGCCGACAACGGCCGCGCACCCGGAGCCGAATACTGCCCGCCCCGGCGCTGCGGATCCGGCGAGGCCGCTGACCGTGGCCGACGCCGGGGAGATCAAGACCGCCAAGGTATTCGCCGGCGACCGTCGACTGCCCGACGACGCGCGCCCGGAGCTGGTGGACGAGACCCTGATGATCTCTCTCAAGCCGGTGTTCGAGGCCTTCGACGGAGCACTCTACTGGTTCCCCGGCGATCGGGTGGCCCGTGGCGTTACCGCCGACACGGACCTCGCCGTGCAGATCGGCAGCACCCAGGCCACTCTCAATGGCAAGAGCCTTGAGGTCGACCCGGCTCCCGTCCTGCGGAATGGCCGCATCCTCGCGCCCATCAGTCTGGTCGGCCGGGCATTATCGGTCGGCTTCGAGTTCGACCCGGCGGCCAATGCCGTCGTCATCAGGTAGGTCGCCCGTCCCGGGCGGCGGACCGCCACAGGCGCGGTCCGGGCGTCCCTACTCG
>CAYRFY010000121.1:13114-15127 GCA_964423635.1 uncultured Armatimonadia bacterium
GTCGCCCGTCCCGGGCGGCGGACCGCCACAGGCGCGGTCCGGGCGTCCCTACTCGGATGGCGTGTCTTTGCGAGCTCCGGTACGCCGGAGGGACGCGGTCCGGGTCCCCTTGCATTCGCGCCCATGGCACATCGCGACGCCGGGGTGCAGGACGATACCATCCGCCTGAGGGGGCATCTGGCGGTCCGGTCGAAAAGGTCCTTGTACCGTGGAGATGTCATTCTGAGCGTCAATCTCGCGCAGCGAGATAGCGAAGAATGCCGTGGAATGCCAGGGGATTCTTCGAGCTGCTCTTGCCGGAAGCGGGCGCTCTGGCAATGACATTCTTGGCGAAGGCGGAGTTTTCGGCCGGACTTCTAGCGCACGAGCCGTGCCAGACGATAGTGCCGGGCAAGCCAGGTCGACGGTCAGCGCCGACCGCATCAGAACGTCGTGCAGCAGCCCCAGGTGCCGGTTGGGGCTGCTTTTGATACCGGGAGACAGGCCCGCGATGAGGAACAGACCATGACTCGTATGGACAGGTTTTTGTTTGGGACACAGACCATCGACGCGCAGGGGCACCTGAACATCGGAGGCTGCGACACCGTCAAGTTGGCCGAGGAATTCGGCACCCCTCTGTACGTGTTGGACGAGGCCCTGATACGGGCCAACTGCAGGGCGTATAAGCAGGAGTTCGGCGAGCGCCTGGAGCAGGTGGAGGTCGCCTACGCCAGCAAGGCGCTGCTGACCACGGCGATCTGCCGCATCATGGCCCAAGAGGGCATGGCGATGGACGTTGCCAGCCGTGGAGAGCTGTACACGGCGGTCAAGGCCGGCTCGCCGGTGGACCGCATCAAGCTCCACGGCAACTACAAGTCCGATGAACTGCTTTCGATGGCCTGTGAATACCGGCCGGGCCGCATCGTCGCCGACAGCATGAGCGAGCTGCAGCGGCTGTCGAAGCTGGCGGGCGAGCGGAACTGGACGCCAAACATCCTCCTGCGCGTGGGGCCCGGTATCAAGACTCAAACGCACACCTACATCCAGACCGGACAGGCCGACAGCAAGTTCGGGCTGGGCATCGCCTCGGGCGCGGCGATGGAGGGTATCAAGCTCGCCCTCTCGCTGCCGAACCTTAACGTGTGCGGTGTGCACTGCCACATCGGCTCGCAACTCCTGAGCGTGGATTCGTTCTCCCACGCCATCGAGATGATGATCGACTTCATCGACCAGGTGAAGAATGAGACCGGCTGGGAGTGCCCGGAGCTGGACATGGGCGGTGGCCTGGGCATCTCGTACACGCCGGATGACGTGCCCGCCACCGTGAGTGAGCTGGCGACCATCATGTGCGCGGCGCTGGAAAGCAGCGTCCACAAGCACGGGATCGCCATGCCCAAGCTGATCTTGGAGCCGGGACGCTCCATCGTCGGTACCGCCGGCACCACGCTGTACCGCGTGGGCCCGGTCAAGGACATTCCCGGGGTACGCACGTACGTGGCGGTGGATGGGGGCCTCTCGGACAACCCGCGCCCGGCGCTGTACGAGGCCGAGTACATGGCCCTGATCGCCAACAAGGCCGATCAGGCAGCGATCGCGACCGTCCGGGTCGCCGGGGCCCATTGCGAGACCGACACCCTCATTCCCGAGATCTCCCTGCAGCCCGTGGAGGAGGGGGATGTCATGGCCGTGCTGTGCACCGGGGCCTATAACCACGCCATGGCTTCGAACTACAATAGGTTCACCCGCCCGGCGATGGTGCTGGTTAACGAGGGCAAGGCGGACCTGATCTATCGTCGAGAATCGCTGGATGATCTCATCGACCATGATGTGATCCCCGACCGGCTGGCGTAGGGGTGCGGCGGTAAAGCCCGGCCGGCCCGGCTCGTGTCATCCTGGAGCGCCGGCGTCACAAGTCCGGGCGGCGCAAGCTCGAGCTTGTGCCGCTTGGGCGAAGGATCTCATTGGATGCCGCGGGATTACTCGAGCTGCTCCCTTCGGGAGCGGACGCTCTCAAAATGACATTCCCGGCGAAAG
>CAYRFY010000122.1:0-3024 GCA_964423635.1 uncultured Armatimonadia bacterium
GAACAGACGGAGGCCAGGCTGAAGAGCACCACCTGCCAGAACTACCACATCTTCACCCCGCCCGGCCCCGGCCGGCCCTGGGCCTGGGTCTGGGGCTCGCAGCAGTGGCTGATCGAGAAGCCATGGGCCGAAGCGGCGTACCGGTACGACTTCGCCCACAAGGAGCCCGGAGAGCTGTACCTGGAGTTCTACATCACCCCCTTCAACTACGCCGGCCACGAAGGGCCGCAGGCCAGCGCCCTCCACCGCCTGGAGCCCGACCAGATCATCGGGCTGTCATGGTCGGTCCTGGACTACGACGAGGACCACACGCGATACGAGGGCTTCTGGAACTTGTCGCATCATACGCGGATGGACATGACGGCCGACCTGCTCCCGAACTTCCGCCTGATGGCTCCCGAGGCGCCCTGACGCGGATAGCGGCCCCGGCCACACTTTCACCGCGGGAGATCTGCCGGCACGGGCCCCCTGATTCCGCGTCTCGGACGGGAGGACGTGGCGGCCCCGGCGACGAACACAGCTTTGTGCAGGTCTGGTGCCCAGCGCCTGTACTCGTCACCCGTCGGGGGGCCCACAAAACCCCGACAAGAGCGGGGCGTTTGGACAGTGATTCACCTTTGCGCCTCGCGTCTGGTCTGTGTTACAATACGGCCGGATTAGGTTCGGGCTTGGTTGATGGCACAGGCAGGGGCAGCTATCTGCTCCGTACGCTTGTGCTTGTATGCATGTTCTGCCGGTTCCCGACGCCAAAGTGGGCGCCCCAGGGAGGAACGCAGTATGCGCATTTCAGCGCGCACAGGCCAAGTTGCCACCGCACTACTGATCGCCGCACTCGCAGCAGCAATGCTCACGGGATGTGGCAAGAACCAAACCGCAGACAACGGTGTCGGTGACCGCAAGTCGTTCAGCGCTCAGATGCCCGGCCCTGCCGGACCTCCCGGCATGGGAGGAGCCCCTGGGCCTGCCGGACCTCCCGGCATGGGAGGAGCCCCCGGTATGGGCGGCGCCCCCGGTATGGGCGGCGCCCCCGGTATGGGCGGCGCCCCCGGTATGGGTGGAGCTCCCGGCATGGGCGGTGCTCCCGGCATGGGCGGTGCTCCCGGTATGGGTGGAGCTCCGGGCGGCGGTGCCCCCGGCGGTGGCGGCGGTGCTCCGGCCTCGGCCCCGGCCGCCGATGCAGGCGGTCCGCCAACCAAGTCCCCGGAACCTCCGACCATCACACAGGCGGAGGCTCCCTCCCCCGCCGATGTTCAGTTGGTTCAAGACACTCTCATCGCCCTGCGGATCATGGCCTCGGGCAGAGTGGTCGCGCCTCCCCCGCCTGAGCTCAAGCCCGGCGGGGAGGGTGCCGCGGCTCCCAAGGCCGACGCACCCAAGGGTGGCGCGCCCGGCGACGGCCCCGGTGGAGAACCCGGTGCTACGCCCGGCGGACCCGGCGGACCTCCAGGGCCTGCCGCGGCCACGTCGATGGACCCCTTCCACGCCACCGACTATCGCCTGGCCGGTGGTCAGACCTTCTCCAAGAGCTGCCTCCACTGTGGCCGCGAGGTGCCGATGACCTCTAAGCTTGGCGAGGCTTGCCCCTACTGCGGCAAGCCGTGGAATGGCCAGCCTCTGCGCTACGCCCAGGCCGGTCCTCCCGGAGGCGGAGCACCCGGTGGAGCGCCCGGTGGAGCACCCGGTGGAGAGCCCGGTGGAGCACCCGGTGGAGCACCCGGTGGAGAGCCCGCCGGAGCTTCGGCCGGTGCGGCGCCGGGTGGCGGCGGCGGTCGACCCACCGAGGTCGCGCTTGCCCTGGCCATCAAGGAAGTCTGCCAGAAGACGCGCGGCATCGAGATGACCAAGCAGAAGTTCTTCCACGAGTACTGGTTCCTGATGGCCAAGGGCCTGCTGGATGAGGTCCTCACCAAGTACCCCGACTTCCCCGTGGTCCAACTGGCTCACGCCGCTCAGGTGAAGGCCGACTGGGAAGGCTACCTGTGGCACTGGGGCATGCGGACCATGCTGGCTCAGGGCGACAACGTCACTCTCCGCGAGGCCGCCGCCCACATCGCCAAGGCCCGTATCGCCCTGGCGACGATCAACGCCATCTGCAAATATGGTTTCCTGATGCGCGATGTCGACCGCACGAAGCTGGGAAAGATACTGGCCCCCACCGTCGAGCACGTGGCCAACTGCATCCAGCTTGCCTACGGCAATGCGGACTTCGACCCCGCCACCATCGAGCGCGACGAGAACCAGCGCAGCCGGCTGATGGTCGAGGTGTTCGATAACTACATCCTCTGGGGTCACAACTGGGACTGGGAGCGATCCCGAAGCTGGAGCTACCTGGCTCGGGTATCGGAAAACCTCCCCACCTACAAGTGTGATTCTTGCGGCACCAAGATGACCCGCGACGGTCAGATGTGGCGCTGCCCGCGGTGTGGCAAGGGCACACGCCCCGCGATCCCGGGCACCCGGGAGGTCGTGGAGGCTTCAGTGTGTCTCAAGTGCGGCTATGTGGACCAGTACCGCTCCAGCGCCATCGCCTGCCCGGCCTGCGGCAATCCGCCGGACGGACGCTATGAGCTCAAGCGCGGCTGGAACTCGCCCACCTTCGCCCGACGCCAGCAGGGGATGAAGAACGCCCAGCATCTACACAAGATGGCCGAGAACCTGTTCGCCAGCAATCTGCCCACCACGGCCGACCGCGATGCCTATGCCGCGTGGCAGAAGGTCTCACCTGCCCCCGAGCGCGTCCCGGACCTCCATCGCATGGAGGCCGAGGCCCACTCCCTGCGCCTGCGGGACACATTGGCGCCGGATAAGCACTAACCGCCGAGCGACGCACTTGCAGGGCGGCCCGAGAGCCCGATTCACAGACGCCTAGCCTTCCCCACGGAGGGGCATCGGATGAAATCCTTCACCGTCATCTCAGCCGGAGCCGTCGCACTCGCGGTGCTGGTTACGCTCTGTCTGGCGCCACAAGTGGCCACACAGCCTGAAGGAGGCCCTCCCGGCGAGATGCCGGGTATGGGTGGACCG
>CAYRFY010000122.1:3124-15082 GCA_964423635.1 uncultured Armatimonadia bacterium
GAGCACCGGGTATGGGTGGACCGGGCGGAGCGCCCGGCGGAGCGCCCGGCGGAGCACCCGGTGGAGCGCCCGGCGGAGCACCCGGTGGAGCGCCCGGCGGAGCGCCCGGTGGAGGTGGCGGTGAGACAGACGCCTCCGCCTGGCCCGAGATGACGCTCCAGGACATGGCGGTTCAGTACGCCCTGGAAGAGTCGCACTACCACATCCGCAAGGGACGCTTCGAGGCCCCGCAGACCTACGGTAGCGAATACGAAATGCCTGCGGCCATGGGCTACGCTCAGTGGGCCTACGCCATGCAGATTGACAATGATTCCACTGCGGCCACCGCCGATCATCTGGTGCTGGAGCACGGCGCCAACTACGACGTTCCCTACGGCCATACGCCACGCTGCAAGTGGTGTGGCTGCGCGATGCCCGCGTCACTCACCCATTGGCCGCTGGAGAATGGTGAGAAAGTGGTGGAATGTCCCCGGTGCGGCGCCCGGGACTCGTTCCCCGTTGGCCTGGTGCTGCGCTGCCCGGAGTGCCACGACGTGGTGGCGGGCACGATGGCCGGCGGTGCGCGCTGCCCCACCTGCGGACACCGGTGGGGGGCGACACGCAAGGCCTGCTCCAACTGCGGCCTGCAGGTGAGCATGACCAAACGTGCGGGCCAGACTTGCCCGCGCTGCAAGGTGAAGTGGGGTTACGATGTTCCGTCGGGGAACTACCCCCAGCGCTGTGTGACGCCGGTGTCGGTCAAGGGCGAGGGCCACGGCGAGCAGTGTGAGGCGTATTCGGCGGTCACGGGTCGGCGGTGCCCGAACAAGACGCTGCGCGCCCCGGGTCAGGACGGCTCACGCACCTGCTGGCTCCACAGGCACCAGGCCAAGACGGACGAAGTGGCCGCCAAGGGCCCGGTCTCAGCGGCCGCCGGCGGCGGCGGGGCCCCGGCCGGTGGCGGTATGCCCGGGATGGGTGGAGGCATGCCCGGGATGGGTGGCGGTATGCCCGGGATGGATGGAGGCGGCATGCCCGGCATGGGGCCCGGTCCGAGCGGACCTCCCGGCGGCGGCGGCGCTCCTCCCGGTGCTCCCTCCGGAGGCGGCGGTGGCGGGGATGACGACGGCGGCGGCGGAGACGAGTAAGCGCCTCCCGTGGCAGTGGAGTACACCAACCGACACCGGCCAAGAAGAGTGGATGCCATGTTCAGCTTGAGCGTGATCAGTGACGAGATCTCCCAGGATTTCCAGCGCGTGGTGGACGTCTGCAGGGAGTACGATGTGGCCATGATCGAGCCGCGCTCTGTATGGGACACTCCCCCGCAGAGCCTCACGGCCGAGCAGATCTCCCGCATGAAATCGATTCTGAAGGCCGCGGGCTTCCGCGTGCCCTGCATCGCCTCGCCCTTCCTCAAGTGCGACCTGGGCGATCCTGAGCAGTACGCGCAGCATCTGCAGATCCTGCGCACCTGCATCGACCTGGCTCACGAGCTGGACTGCAAGATCATCCGCGGCTTCACCTTCTGGAAGACCGGTCCGGCCCAGGACGTGTGGCAGCAGCTTCTGGACGCCTACGCCGAGCCCATCGCCATCTGCGAGCAAGAGGATGTCTATATCGGCATCGAGAACGAGGCGTCCACGCACATCGCCACGGCCGCCGAGGCCGAGCAGATGTACAAGGACCTCTCCACCAACCGCATTCGGGCCATCTGGGACCCGGCCAACGAGGTCTTCGCCGAGGACGGAGAGTTGCCCTACCCCGACGCGTTCCGACGCATGAAGCCTTACTTGATCCACGTGCACATCAAGGACGCCGTCAAGGACCCCGAGGCCGAGGGCGGTGCCCGCTGCGTCCCGGTGGGCGACGGTGGGTACATCGACTATCCCGGCCAGTTCAAGGCCCTGCTGGACTTGGGGTACGAGGGGGCCTGCAGCCTGGAGACCCACTGGCGGCCCAGCTCGGAGCTTGACGAGGACCTCCTCAATCGTCCCGGAGGCGCGGCTTTCTCCGCCGGCGGCGAGGAAGCCAGCCGCATCTGCTTTGACAAGATTCACGCCATGCTCTCCAATCTGGTCAAGTAGCGCCAACTCGGCGGAGCGATGCTGCTCTTCGTGCGCGGGGGACCTCAGGGGCCCCCGCGCTTGGTATCTGCCGGGTGTCCGGGCGAGGGCATCGGCAGGCCCATCCGGGTCGACCTCACCCGCAGGCCGGCCATCCCGCGGCCGACGCGTGCCCCAATCGGAGGACCGGTGTGCCGGCACTTTTCGTCTCCATGAGCCTGGAGGACTGCTACCACCACCTGCCCTCTCGCCTGTGGCGCCTCGTGGCCGCGACAGCCCTCTTGTACCTCGCGCTGTATGGCTCCGACCTGGCGATCACGCGGAACCTGTCGGCAGTTCCCACCGCCGTCGCATCGGAAGGGCAGGCCGTTCCCCCTGTGCCACCGGCCTGGGCCTATGTCCCTTTCGACCCCACCACGGCCCATGCAGGCGACGGGGCCGGAGACGACCCACGGCTGGACAACGTGGTGGGTCGAGCGCAACTGGGGCGCAATGACCTGTACCGCCGGGTCATCGACATCCGCCGCAGGCTGGGGATCTGCTGCGACGCCACGGTGAAAGATGGCGCCACCGCTCTTTCGCTGCGCACGGTGCTGGATCTGATCGGAGGCGAGCTTACGCCCACCTCCGACGGGATGCGCATCATAAACCGCGAGGGGCAGGTGGTCCTGCGTCCCGGCGAGGCGTTGGCATCGCGCAATTTCACCGCCACCCCTCTGCCCGCGGCCCCGTACTCTGTCGGCGATGATCTGATGGTCCCCGTCCGCTCTCTGTGCGCGCTGTACGAGGCGGGGTTCTCGTACGACGCCGACAGCGGGCTGGGGGAGGTGAGCTACGGAGACAAACGGGTCCGGCTCATCGCCTCGGAGCGCGCCTTCCACATCGAGATCGACCGCTCAGACCGCTGGGTGCGCATCTTCTATGCCGGCGAGCTTGCGAAACACTATCCCGCATGCACCGGGGAGGGTGGCAATACGCCGGTCGGGGAGTTCCACATCCAGAACCGCTGCGTCTGGCCGGGCTGGCGGGCCTACTGGGGCGAATACATCCCCGGCGGCACCTCCCGGAACCCCCTGGGGGCCCGGTTCCTGGGTACCAGCGCCCGGGGTAGGGCGACGGGCTGGACCATCGGGATTCACGGCACCAATCAGCCTTCCTCCATCGGCCGCCGCATCAGCGGCGGCTGCGTGCGTCTGCACAACAGAGACATCATCGAGGTCTACGAGGTCATCCCCATCGGTACTCGGGTGAGCATCCATGAGTGACCCATGGGGTCCTGAGCGGGAGCGACCATGATTGTCGGTCTCGGCGTGGACATCTGCTCGGTTCGGCGGATGGCGCAGGTCACCGAGCGCCATGGCCAGAGGTTTTTGGACCGTGTGCTTTCGTCCCGGGAGCAGACGGCGCTATCGACGCATCGCGTCAGTCCGGAGCGTGTGGCCGCGCGCTTCGCGGCCAAGGAGGCCCTGATGAAGGCCCTGGGGACCGGGCGCTCCGACGGCGTGGGCTTCCTGGACATCCACGTGCTCAACCACCAAAGCGGCCAACCACTGATTGATCTCACCGGACGAGCCGCCGAGGTGGCCGCGGCACTGGGCGTGCAACACGTGCACGTGTCCATGTCCCATGAGCGCGAGCACGCCGTGGCGGTGGTCGTTCTCGAAGGCGAGAAGCCTTAGGTACCCACCTCCCCACCGTTTGCCCGGCGGCCGCCACCCGTCCTACGCCCCACCACCGCACCGGACCATTCCTTGCCGCCCCCACCTGCAGCCATGCTCATCGACCGCTATCTGCTGCGCCAGACGATCTTGCCGCTTTCCATCGGACTGGCGGTATTCATGGTCATTCTCATGTCCGAGGTGGCTCTGCGCCTGGGCGAAGCCCTGCTCGGAGCCCGGGTCCCGGCCGTGATGCTCGGCCGCTACCTGTGGTACAACCTGCCCCATGTGATCTCCTGGTCACTGCCGGTGGGGGTGCTGACCGGCGTGGCCATGGTCTCGACGGCCATCTCCCGCAATGGCGAAGCGATCGCCGCCAGAGCCGGCGGGATGAGCCAGAGGCGCATCTGGCTGAGTCTGTTTGGTGTCGGCCTTCTGGCCTCGGCGGCGGCATTCGCCCTCGAGGAGTACGTGGTTCCCGAGGCCAACCAGAAGAGCCACGAGGCGCTACGCACCCTCACCCACCGCCAGCCGGTGCTGCAGGCCCGGGACCAGCAGGCGTTCCGCGACCAGCAGGGCCGGATCATCTATGTGGAGCACATGGACGCCAAGACCAACCGTCTGCAGGGGGTGATGATCCTGGAGGAGGACGGCGAGGCGCGGCTGCGCAGTCTCACCGCGGCCCGCCTGGCAGAGCTACACGGTGAGCACTGGGTACTGCGTGACGCGGTCCAGGTGAGCTTCGACCGCTACGGTCAGCCGGTGGGCGCACCACAGCATTTCCAGACCCGGGCCACCACCCTCTGGGAAGCACTGCAGGACTACTATCTGGACCAGCGCAGCGAGTTCGAGATGACCACGCGGGAGATGCGACAGGCGGCCAGGGCGATGGAGGTCGGCGGGCTGGATGCCCAGCGCATGCGGGTGCGGCTGCAGTTCAAGTATTCCATGCCTGTGGCGTGTCTGGTATTCGCTCTGGTCGCCGCCCCGCTGGCGGCCCGCTACGCCCATCTCGGAAGCTTCGTGGGCATCGTGATCTCCATCCTGGTGGTCTTCCTGTACAACGGTGTACGGTCCTGGGGGCTGGCCTTCGGGCTCGTCGGCGAGCTGCACCCCATCGCGGCCGCGTGGGCACAGAACGTGGTCTTCGGCCTGCTGGGGTTGTGGCTGGTGTGGCGGGCGGACTAGAAGCATGGATGGGCACCGGTCTCGTCTCATCCCCGGCCCTTCCTCGCGACGATGAGGGGGGAACGGCGACGGCGCCTCACCCCCAGGCCCTGCGGGCCTTCCCGCTCTCGCTTACTGCGCCACACGGCGGCGCAGACGGGAGGAGGGAAAGCGACGACGGAGAACTGCGGCGCGATGGAAGGCGGGCCGCACCAACGCTCGTCGGCTCGCCCCAACCTACCCACTACTGCCGGGCCGGCGCGCCAGCATCTCGCGCACCGCCTGCACCGACAGCCTGTGGGCCGAGGTGCCCGAGCCGCCGGCGATGATCGCGCCCACCGCTGCCCCCCACCTGAGCGCCTCCGCGTCCTCCATCCCCGCCAGCCGCGCGGTGAGAAACCCCGCATTGAAAGCGTCGCCGCAACACGTGGTGTCCACCACATTCACCGGGAAGGCCGACACGGCGTGCTGCTCCTTGGGGCCGATGAGCACCGCACCGCTGCCGCCCAGCTTCAACGCCACCTGACTCGCCTGGCGGGCCAGCTTCTGGGCCCCCGCCACGGGATCGCTCTCCCCCGTCAGTGCCGCAACTTCCACTTCATTGGGCATGAACACGTCCACATGCGGCAGGACATCCCAAACACCGTTGTCCCACTGCTCGTAGGGGTCATAGCCGGTGTCCAGGGAGGTCGTCACCCCCAGCTCTCGGGCCCGGGCGAACACAGCGCCCAGGTCGGGTTGGAGCTTCCTTTGCAGAAAGTAACTGCCCACGTGGATGTGCCGGGCGCTGCCGAGGAGGTCCGCGGTGGCATCGGCGGCGGTCAGTGAGTCGATGGTGCCCAGATAGGTAACGAAGGCGCGGTCCTGAGGCCCCGAGAGCGACACCGTGATGCCCGTGGCCAGATGGTCGTCCCGGGCCACCAGGTCGGTGCAGACCCCGGCTTTCCGCAGTTCGGCGATCAGGAAATCGCCGAAATCGTCTTTCCCCACTCGGGCGCAAAGCCCGGCCTTGAGCCCCAGGCGCGCGGCGAAGGTGGCCACATTGGCGGTGCAGCCGCCCACATGCATACCCACGTCTTCGGCCAGCACCTCCCCGCCGAACCGCGGTAGCTCGCGCACGCCGGACAGGATCAGGTCAACATTGACCTCACCGATGCAGAGGAGATCGAACTGCGGCATGGTCGGTGGCCTCGGAAGGGATGTTTGTGCTGCGTGGACAGCGGCCGCCGCGACGCGGCCGTTCCTCGGGTGTCTGACGCCATCGCCTGCGGATGGTACGTCGAATCCAGACGTGGTGTGGGCCAAAAACCGAGCGGCGGGCCTCAGCCCGCCGCACCCAGAGGCCTGGAGCGGAGAATCACCTGCTCCACCTTCCCGCCCCGGCCGGTGCCGTGGAGCCAGGCGAGCAGTCCGGGCACCGGCGCGACTCGCTTCTCCTCGGACAGGCCCAGGGGCGTGGCGGCCGCACGGACACCCTCCGGCCCGGCTACGCGCTCCAGCACCCCCGCCATCTCGCCGACGCTGACGGCCTCCACCACCGTTGGCTGATCGGCCTGCCAGCGGGTCACGGAGAACTCGCCCTTGACCGCGGTCCAGTCGGCCTCGGTCACATTGCCCTGCTTGTCCTTCCACAGGCGCTTGGTGGCCCACACCCGCTGCCCGACCTCCGGCCTGACGGGAGAGTCAAAACGCACGCGCACCAGGACCTCGCACAGCCCCAGGTCGGCCACACGCAGCTCGCCGGAGGTACCCTTGTTGCGCCAGTACGCCAGGGCGCCGGAGTCGGCGGACCAGAGCATCCCCTGGGCGGCGCCGCCTTGGTCCAGAGCGCTGCCCGAAATCCTGTACCGCGCCGCGGTGGGAGGCCAGACGGCGAACAGCCCTTCGGCCGCGGAATAGGCCAGGGCCGAGCCATCGGCGGTCCAGGCCGCCGCTCCGGCCTGGGCGGCGATCTTCGCCGGCACCATCCCGGGCAGGCCACCCATCCACAGGGCGCCGGAGTCGTCGAAGTACAGGTACTGCTCCGAGTGGGGAGTGGGGCGGTCGTAGTCCAGGTCGGCACTGAGCTCCTGGCTCCTGCCGTGGGCGTCGAGAAGGACGCACTTACGGCTCTCCCCGGCCCATACGGCGATGGGGTCAAAGCCCGGATGATGGCGCAGGCGCAGCCACTGGCCCCCCACCACCTCCACCAGCGGCCGGGTAGCGCCGTCGCCGGTATTGACGGCCAGGGCGGCGCAGGTCTCGCCGTCCTGCACCAGAGCCCAGATGACGTCATCCGTGGGCCAGGCCAGGAACATCCCCGGCCCGGTACGGCGCGGCGGCCCGAGGTAGCGGGGCTGCCCGCCCGTCACCGGCGCCACGCCGAGCTGAACCCAGTCGCCGCCGGTGGTCACCCAGTAGGCGATCTCACGTCTGGAGGGCGAAAGGGCGAACCTCGGAGAACCGGCGCGCTCCATGCGCACGGCCGGCGCCCCCATGGGGTAGACGCAGACCAGCGGGTCCGCCGGCCACTGCGTCCAGCCCCCCACGGCCAGGCCCCGCTCATCCCACAGCCAGGCCGCGGAGTCCACGAGCATCTCGGCCAACGGCGCATCGCGCACCACATGCAATTGCCGAACCTGGTGCAGACCCAGGGCGCAGGCGGGCAGGGGTGCGGCGGCCAGGATAATGAGTGCGGTCCGCAGCGGCCTCCGAATCGGGCGGGGGCGCGGGGAGCTCACGGAATGGCGTCGGAGTTTCATGGCGTTGTCATCCTCTGGCTACGATTGCTCGGTCTGTGGGGATGGCAGTCCCATGCGTCCATCGCGTCATGTTACGCATCACCCAGGACGTACTTCTCGATGGCCTCGGCAACTCCCTCCGCACTGCTCTTGGCCACATAGTCCGCGGCCTGCTTGACGGGCTCCTGAGCATGGGCCATCGCCACACCGAGCCCGGCCATCCGCACCAGCTCCAGGTCGTTGAGCATGTCCCCCATGCCCATGGTCTGCTCGGGCGCGATGGCCAGGTGCTCGGCCAGCCACAGGAGGGCCTTACCCTTGCCGGCATCGGGGCTGAGGAACTCGATGTACTCTGGCATCGAGTGGGTGACAACCAGGCGGTCGCCGAAATGCCTCTGGCCCTCGGCCAGCACCTCCGGTGCGTCCCGCGGCGGCACGCAGACGATGATCTTGATGGGGGCTTGCCCCGAGAAGCGACGCATGTCGCCGGCCGGGACGGCGGACATCCCGGTGCGGCCGAGATAGAGCAATGCCCAACGGGACATGCGCGTCACGTACATGGTTTCGCCCAGATAGTAGTGCATATGCAGGCGGCGGTCGATGCAATACTGCACCACCTCGGCGGCGATCTCCGGCGCTATCGGCGCGGTGTAGAGCGCTTCGGTCTCCCGGGGGCGTCGCACCTGAGCGCCGTTGAAGGAGATGATCGGTACGCCGTGGAGTTCCAGTTGATCCACGAAGGTCTCGGCGGACACATGGGGGCGTCCTGTGGCGATGGCAACGGTGACGCCCCGGGACGTGGCCGCCCGGATGGCCTCTACATTCCGCGGAGAAACCTCCGCGTTCACAACCAGGGTTCCGTCCAGATCGATACCGATGAGCTTGATCTCTGGCATTATGCGAGATGACTCCGATTTGGTGGTGAAACGGGTCAAAGCCGGTGATCGGGCTCCACCAGGGGCCTGCAGGGTAATGGGCGGGTGATGGCACCGGCCGCGTTGCCCTGCCCGCATCTTCTTTGGCGGGCAGCGGAGCAGGGCAAGGCTGACGCGGCATTATACTACAGGCAGGTATGTCGGCGCGCAAATACAGGGGCTGGGGGAAGGGACCTTTGGTACGGGCGGCGAAGTGGCCAAAGTTACAGGTGACGCAGGAGCGCACACACTCCACAGCAAAGGAGGGCCTTGATGGACACCAAGACGGTCGCCGAACTCAGACGCATCGCCAACCATGTGCGACGCCACGTGCTGGAGATGATCAATGCCGCGGGTTCCGGCCATCCGGGTGGCAGCCTGTCCGCCGCGGACTTCACCACGGCGCTGTACTACAACCACCTGAAATTCAAGGTCGACGATCCGGAATGGGAGGAGCGAGACCGCGTCTTTTGGTCCAAGGGTCACGTGGCCCCACTGATCTACACCATCATGTCAGAGGTGGGCTACTTCGACAATGAGGTGCTGTGCACCCTGCGTCGGCTCGGAAGCCCGCTGCAGGGGCATCCCAGCGCCGACCGCTGCCGGGGGCTGGAAATATCCTCGGGCTCGCTGGGCCAGGGGTTGTCGGTGGCCGTGGGCACCGCCCTGGGCCTGCGCCTGAAGGGCTCGGACGCCCGGGTGTACGCCATTATGGGGGATGGCGAGCAGCAGGAGGGCCAAATCTGGGAAGCCGTGATGGCCGGCGCCCACTATCGGCTGGACAACCTCTGCGCCGTCCTGGACCTCAACCGGCTGCAGATTGACGGCTTCACCAGCGAAGTGATGAACATCGACCCGATTCCTCTCAAGTACAGGGCCTTCAACTGGCACGTCATAGAGATCGACGGTCACGACATGGCCCAGTGCCTGGACGCCTTCGAGGAGGCCGAAGGCCACAAGGGCGGGCCGACGGTGATCGTTGCCAGCACGGTGAAGGGCAAAGGCGTGTCTTTCATGGAGAACGTTGCCGGGTGGCACGGCAAGGCGCCCAGTGACGAGGAGTTGGTCGCGGCACTGGCCGAACTCGAGGAGGAGGCCAAGGCGCTATGAGCAAGATCGCATCTCACCTACTCTACGAGTACGGCAAGAAGCTGGAGGCCAAGCCCGGGCGAGACGGTTTTGGCACCGCCCTCATCGAACTGGGTCGCGAAAGCACGGATCTCGTGGTGTTCGACGCCGACTTGGCGAAGTCCACCCGGACCGAGTGGTTCTGGAAGGAGTTCCCGGAGCGGTTCTTCGACGCCGGGATCGCGGAGCAAAACATGCTGTGCATGTGCGCCGGCATGGCCCGCGTGGGTCTGATCCCCTTCGCCGCGACCTACGGCGTGTTCGTGGCCGGTCGCGCCTGGGACCAGATCCGCACCACGATTTGCTATACCGATCTCAATGTGAAGATCGCCGGCGCCCATGCAGGCATCTCGGTGGGGCCCGACGGCGCCACCCACCAGGCGCTGGAGGACATCGCCCTCACCCGCGTTCTGCCGAACATGACGGTGCTTTCACCTACGGACTTCGAGGAGACCCGCAAGGCCGTGCACGCCGCGGCGGCGCTCTGCGGCCCGGTCTACATCCGATTCGGGCGCGAGCCCACCCCGGTCATCACCACACTGGATAGTCCGTTTGAGATCGGCAAGGCACAGGTCTACCGCGAGGGCTCCGACGTGGCCATCGTCGCCACGGGACCCATGGTCACGCCCGCTTTGGATGCCGCCGAGGAGCTGGCACAGGAGGGCATCGACGCCAGGGTCATCAACGTTCACACCATCAAGCCCATCGACGCCGATCTCATCGCACAGGCCGCCGCCGAGACCGGCGCCATCGTCACCGCCGAAGAGCACCAGGTCATGGCCGGCTTCGGCGGCGCCGTGGCCGAGGTGGTCGTCCAGCGCTGTCCGGTACCGATGCGGTTCATCGGCATTCAGGACCGGTTCGGAGAATCCGGAGAGCCCGACGAATTGATGGACGTCTTCGGTCTGATGCCGCGCGACATCAAAGCGGCGGTGCACGAGGTGCTGAAGGCCAAATAGGCCTCCACGAGGTGCGCAAGATGAGGGGTGAGTGGCGAACAGCCGCTTGCCCCTCCCTTGCGAGCGGCCCGTAGCCGGGAGGGGCGAGGGTGCAAGAGGGCTTCGAGTTCATCGACCACACGGCGGACTACGCAATCCGGGTCACCGGAGCCGATTTCCGGGAATTGCTCTTCCATGCCTGCACAGGCCTGATCGCCCTCATGGCGGACACCACGGGGCTTTCGGCCTCGAGTTACAGGCAAGCCCACGTCTCCGGTCGCGACCGCGAGCAGGTACTGGCCAGGGTCCTCAAGGAACTCCTGCATGCCCTCGAGGACGGCCACCTGCCCATCGCGGTCGAAGTCACCGCCGTCGGCCCCACCTCGGCCGCCATCCGGATCGCCACCACACCTCTGGACCCGGTCGTCCACCGCGTACAGGCGGCGATCAAGGCCGTCACCTATCATGCACTAAGAATCGAGGACACCGCCGAGGGCCTCTGTGTCGAGGTTGTCCTGGATACCTAGCCGATTTCCCCGGCGGACGCGACCTCGACCGCGCCCGCCAACACCGACACCTCCCTGCACCGGTTCCGCCTGTCTGCGGCCCCGAGCGTTCCGACCTGCCCGTCTTCGGGCCTGCCGGGAGCTTTTCGGAGATGATCTCGTGCCGGGCTGGAAGTGGCCATCGCCGGCACACCCCCACCACATCGCAACGGCCCTGCAACCACAGCACGCATCTGTGTTTACTTTTTGCGGCCGGCCCTCAAGTCCCCCGCCCTCCGTGCCGATAGTGCCATTACCTGGGGTATGGAACCGCTGCAGTCGTACGGCAGCGCTCCTCTGTGTGTGGGAGCACCAATTCCGTTCTGAGGAGGGAAGCAACTTGGTCCAGGAAGCCGCCGCGGACACGGGGGGAACCGTCAGCGCGACCGTGGGGCTCGACCCTTGCCTGGGCAGGCTCATCTTGGCCGCTCGCGGAGAGACGGGGCTCAACGTCCTGCTGCTCTTCGGACGTGACCCCCTGACATGTGACACCGCCCAGGGCATTGCCATGCGACTACAGTACCCGCTCGCCGAGGTCAGCCAGGCACTGGGCTCCTTGAGCGAGTGTGGCGTCCTGCATTCTTCAACAGGCCCGGCCGATGCCGCCAAGACCTCCTACTGGTTGGCCGATGACGCCGAGCTGTTTTCGAGGCTGCGCTGCCTCGTCGAGACCTACATGGCCGGACCGGCAGAGAGACGCGGCCTCTTCCGGGCCCTGTCCTCTCCGGAAACGATGGCCTAGAAGTCCGGCCGAAAAGTCCGGCCGGCCCGGTTGCTGTCATTCTGAGCGCCAATCTCGCGTAGCGAGATAGCGAAGAATCCCGTTGAATGCCAGGGGATCCTTCG